>NZ_JBSGET010000031.1:0-65369 GCF_053603035.1 Kitasatospora sp. NPDC004272
CCTCTCCGGCCCGCTCGGCTGCGGCGGCCCGGAAACCGCCCCCCCCCCCGCCCGCCGCGTGCTCGCGGCGCCCGGGCGGTTCGTGCGCGGGTCCGCGGGCTCAGCCGGCCTTGGCCTCCGCCGCCGGGGCCTGCGCCGCGGTCTTCGGCGGGGTGGCGGCGGGCTTGCGGAAGAAGAAGTACAGCGTCGGCACCAGGTACAGCGCCCAGACCCAGACCTGGGCCTTGGTCGGGTCGGGCTGGAAGTTGAACACGCCCTTCAGCAGCGTCCCGTACCAGCTGTCGGCGGGGATGGTGGTGGAGATGTCGAAGGCGTGCGCGTGCAGCCCGGGGATCCAGTCGGCCTCCTGGAGGTCGTGCACGCCGTAGGCGAGGACGCCCGCGGCGACGACGACCAGCATGCCGCCGGTCCAGGTGAAGAACTTCGCCAGGTTGATCTTCAGCGCGCCGCGGTAGAACAGCCAGCCCAGGACGACCGAGGTGAGCAGGCCCAGGGTCGCGCCGACCAGCGGGTTCCAGCCGTCGCCGGTGGACTGGACGGCGGTCCAGATGAACAGCGAGGTCTCCAGGCCCTCGCGGCCGACGGCCAGGAAGGCGGTGACGACCAGGGCGCCGGTGCCCATGGCGAGCGCGGCGTCCAGCTTGCCCTGGAGTTCGCTCTTCAGGTGCCGCGCGGTGCGGCGCATCCAGAAGACCATCCAGGTGACCAGGCCGACGGCGATGATCGACAGGCTGCCGCCGAGCGCCTCCTGGGCCTCGAAGGAGAGCTGGTTGGAGCCGAACTGCAGCACCGCGCCGAACGCCATGGCCAGCGCGACGGCGGCTCCGACGCCGGTCCACACCGGGCCGAGCCGGTCCTTGCGGCCGGTCTTGACCAGGTAGGCGATCAGGATGCAGACCACCAGGCTGGCTTCGAGGCCCTCGCGCAGGCCGATCAGGTAGTTGGCGAACACGGCGGTTCTCCTCGTTTCGGAAGGGAGAGGGAAGGGGCGGGGGTCAGCCGAAGAGGGTCTGGCCCCACCACTCGCCGGGCTTGCGGACACCGGGCGGGCAGGCGAAGTGGGCGGATCCGACGTGGGTGATGTACTCGTTCAGCTTGTCGTTGGCCGCGAGCTTGGTCTGCAGCGGGACGAACGCCTTGCGGGTGTCGCGCTGGTACGCCAGGAAGAACAGTCCGGCGTCCAGGCGGCCGAGGCCGTCGGTGCCGTCGGTGAAGGAGTAGCCGCGGCGCAGGATCATCAGCCCGTCGTTGCTGTCGGGGTGCGCCAGGCGGACGTGCGAGTCGGCGGGCATCGCCGACAGGTCGGGAGCGTCGCGCTCCTTCTGCTTGCCGAAGGGGGCGCCCTCGATCTTGGTGCGGCCGAAGGTCTCCTCCTGCTCCTTGAGCGAGGCGCGGTCCCAGGTCTCGACGGTCATCCGGATCCGGCGGGCGACCAGGTAGGAGCCGCCGGTCATCCAGTCGGCGCCGTCGCCGGGGGCGGCCCACACGTGCTGGGCGAGCGCGTCGGCGTCGGTCCCGGCGATGTTGTGGGTGCCGTCCTTGAAGCCCATCAGGTTGCGCGGGGTCTGGCTGTCCGGCGTGGTGGAGGAGGTCTTGCCGAAGCCGAGCTGCGACCAGCGGACGTTGACCACGCCCATGCCGATCCGGGCCAGGTTGCGGATCGCGTGCACCGCGACCTGCGGGTCGTCGGCGCACGCCTGGACGCAGAGGTCGCCGCCGCTGCGGGCGGCCTCCAGCCGGTCGCCCTTGAACTTGGGCAGGTCGACCAGGGCTTCGGGGCGCTTGGCCTTCAGCCCGAACCGGTCCTGGCCGTCCTTCTCGAACAGGGTGGGCCCGAAGCCGATGGTCAGGGTGAGCCGGGAGGCCGGCAGGCCGAGCGCCTCGCCGGTGTCGTCCGGCGGCGACTCGGGGACGACGCCGACCGCGCCGCCGCCGACCTCGCGGCCGCCGGTGATCGAGGCGGCCGCCTTCGTCCACTCCTTGAGCATCTTGACCAGGGCGTCCCGGTCGTCGGTGATCACGTCGAAGGCGGCGAAGTGCAGCCGGTCCTGGACGGGGGTGGAGATGCCGGACTGGTGCTCGCCGTAGAACGGGACCTCCGGGTCCTGCGGCGCGGCGGCGGAGTCCTCGCCCGCCATGGTCGCGGCGGCCACCGTGCCCACCGCGGCCGCGCCGAGCGCGACACCGGCGCCCGCCCAGCCTATGACGGCCCGTCGGCTGAGCCCGGCGCGCTGCGCCTGCCCGCCGCCGCCCTCGGCGGGGGCCGCCTGCTGCTCGTTCTCGGCGTCCATCTCTGGCGTTCCCTCTCGGACGTGTGACCGGGTACGGGTGCTGCCGCGGTCGCGGCAGCACCCTGACGGAGACTTAGCTTACGCTGCCCTTACCTGGACTCCCGGCGCGGCCCGTCCCCTTTGACCTGGGCTTGACCGTCGGACGGCCGCGCCCGCGGGCCCGGGGCCGCCGTTACTTGACGACGACTGCGGCGGCCAGCTTGGACAGCGGCTCGCCCAGCGAGTTCACCGCGTCCGAGAAGGTCTTGCGCTCGTCCTCGGTGACCTTGTCGTAGGAGGTGTAGGTGCCGTCGGCGCCCCGGTACTTGCCGAGCAGTTCGGTGATCTTCTCGAACTCGGCGTCCAGGGTCTTGGACAGCTCCGGCTCGTTCTCGGAGGCGACCGGCTTGAGCAGCTCGTACGCCTGGCGGGCGCCCTCGACGTTGGCGGCGAAGTCCGACAGGTCGGTGTGGCTGTAGCGGTCCTCCTCGCCGGTGATCTTGTTCTTGGAGACCTCGTCCAGCAGTTCCTTGGCGCCGTTGGCCATGCCGGTGGGGGTGATCTCGGCGCTGGGGATGCGGGTCTGCCAGTCCTTCAGGTCGGCGACCAGCTGGGTGGCGAGGGTCTTCTCCTCGTCGCCGATCTTCCCGTCCTCCCAGAGCGACTTCTCGATCCGGTGCCAGCCGGTCCAGCTCTGGCCCTCCTCCAGCGCGTCCTCGCGGGTGTCGGTCTTCGGGTCGATGTCGCCGAAGCTCTCGGCCACCGGCTCGGTGCGCTCCCAGCCGACCCGGGAGGCGGCGAACAGCGACTTGGCCTTCTCCACGTCCCCGGCGGTGACCGCGGCGGCGAACTGCTCCACCACCGGGATGGTCGCGTCGGCCTGCTCCTGGGCGTACTTCCGGTAGTCGGTGACCGCCTGGGTCAGCCGGTCGTCCGCCTTGGCGGAGGCCGAGGCGCCGGCCGTGACGGTGATCTTCTGCCGGATGCCGTCGCCGGTCATGCCCGGCTTGCAGGCCACCTCGTAGGTGCCGGCCTTGATCTCGGCGTTGATGGTCACCTTGGTGCCGGGGCCGATGTTCTCCCGCTCGGTGACGATCTTGTCGCCCTCGGCGTAGACGTACACCTCGGTGACCTTGCCGCCCTTGTTGGCCACCGCCAGCTCGACATGCCCGGCCGGGAAGGAGGTCTTCGACAGCTCGCACGAGCTGTCCGTCGCGGTCACCTGCACCGGCCCGGAGGCGCCGTCCGCGGAGCCCTTGCCGTCGTCCTTCTTGGAGCACCCCACCAGCGCGGCGCTCGCCACGGCGAGGACGAGGAAGGCGGCGGCGGACGTGCGGCGGGCGGGCATGCTCACTCCAGGGACGAGGGGACGCGGGGGTCGGGCCGATGCGGCGGCCGCTCCGGGGAACTCCCCGACGACCGCCCAGTAAGCTAAGGCATACCTTAGATCCCCCGCCACATCGGGTCGACACCCCGCGCCGCGGAGAGCCGTTCCGGAACGCTCCGTTCCCCGGTCATTTCCGGCCAACTCCCGCCCGGCTCCCGGGACTTCGCTCACGCCGCGAACCGTGCCCGAGCCCCGCCTGTGACCGGAACCACTCGCCCCGGAACGCCGCCGGGGGCGCGGGGAGCCGGTTCGCTCCCCGCGCCCCCGAGGGGAAACGCCGTGCCGCTAGGGCAGGTTGCGGGCCATCACGATCCGCTGCACCTGGTTGGTGCCCTCGTAGATCTGGGTGATCTTGGCGTCCCGCATCATCCGCTCCACCGGGTAGTCCCGGGTGTAGCCGTAGCCGCCGAGCAGCTGCACCGCGTCCACCGTGATCTCCATCGCCACGTCGGAGGCGAAGCACTTGGCCGCGGCGCCGAAGAAGGTCAGGTCGCCGTCGGTGCGCTGCGACTTGGCCGCCGCCGCGTAGGTCAGCTGCCGGGCCGCCTCCAGCTTCATCGCCATGTCGGCCAGCATGAACTGGACGCCCTGGAAGTCGGCGATCGCCTTGCCGAACTGCTTGCGCTCCTTGACGTAGCCCTTGGCGTAGTCCAGCGCGCCCTGGGCGATGCCGAGCGCCTGGGCGGCGATGGTGACCCGGGTGTGGTCCAGGGTGCGCATCGCGGTGGCGAAGCCGGTGCCCTCCTCGCCGATCATCCGGTCGGCCGGGATCCGCACGTTGTCGAAGTAGACCTCGCGGGTCGGCGAGCCCTTGATGCCGAGCTTCTTCTCCGGCGCGCCGAAGGAGACGCCCGCGTCGCCCTTCTCCACCACGAAGGCCGAGATGCCCTTGGAGCGCTTCTCCGGGTCGGTCACGGCCATCACCGTGTAGTACTCGGAGACGCCCGCGTTGGTGATCCAGCGCTTGACGCCGTTGAGCACCCAGAAGTCGCCGTCGCGCACCGCGCGGGTGCGCATGCCCGCCGCGTCCGAACCGGCCTCGGGCTCGGAGAGGCAGTAGGAGAACATGCCCTCGCCGCGGGCCAGCGCGCCCAGGTACTTGGCCTTGAGCTCCTCCGAGCCGGCCAGCTGCACCGGCAGCGAGCCCAGCTTGTTGACCGCCGGGATCAGCGAGGAGGACGCGCACGCCCGCGCCACCTCCTCGATCACCAGCACCGTGGCCAGCGCGTCCGCGCCCGCGCCGCCGTACTCCTCCGGCACGTGCACGGCGTGCAGGTCGGCGGCCTGCAGCGCGTCCAGCGCCTCCTGCGGGAAACGCCCCTCCTCGTCCACCGCGGCCGCGAACGGGGCGATCTTCGCCTCCGCCAGCGCGCGCACCGACTCCCGAAGCATCTCGTGCTCCTCGCCGAGCCGGTAGAGGTCGAAGTCCTGGGTCATGGCAGTCTCCTCGGTGTGGCACTCAGTACCCTCGATTATGCACACTGAGTGTCGTCCAGCCCAGCCCGAACACCCTGTTCGGTGCTACCGTCCGGGTATGAGCGAGGTGCAGGAGCAGGACCGGGCCGCCGGGGGCGGCCCGGCGCGGCCGACGATGCGGGACGCGCTGGTGGAGGCGGCGTTCGAGCTGTTCTCCGAGCGGGGCTTCGAGCAGACCACGATCGACGACATCGTCTCGCTGGCGGGCGTCGGCCGCCGGTCGTTCTTCCGCTACTTCCCCTCCAAGGAAGCGGTGGTGTTCCCCGACCACGACGGCTGCCTGGCCGACATGACGGCCTTCCTGGCCGCGGCCGACCCGGCGGGCGACCCGGTGGAGCAGGTCTGCGACGCGGCCCGGCTGGTGCTGCGGATGTACGCGGGCAACCCGGCCTTCTCGGTGGGGCGCTACCGGCTGACCAAGCAGGTGCCCACCCTGCGCACCCACGAGCTGTCCGTGGTGTGGCGCTACGAGCGCACCCTGGCGGGCCACCTGCGCACCCGGTACGCGGCCCGCTCGGACGGCGCGCTGCGCGCGGACGTGATCGCGGCCGCGGTGGTGGCGGCGCACAACTACGCGCTGCGCTCCTGGCTGCGCTCGGGCGGCGAGGGCGACGTGGGGGCGGCGGTGGACGAGGCGCTCCAACTGGTGGTCGACACCTGGGGCGGCGGCGCCGAGGGCGGTTCCGGCGCGGCCTCGCAGGACGACGAGGTGGTGGTGATGGTGGCCCGCCGGGGCACCCCGATGTGGCGGGTGGTGCAGGGCGTGGAGGCGGCCCTGGAGGGCTGAGCCCCGGCCGCCCGGGCCGTCCCGGCGGCCCGCCGGTCGGCCGCCCGCACGGACTGGCACTGGGTACCTTTACATGAGGCACTGAGTGCCATACCTTCCTTTTGGCAGGCGCACCGACCGCACGCCCGCTCCGGGCGGCGGTACGGCGGCGCACCCAGTCCCCCGGGAGGAGACGGCCATGACCCTCACGCTCGCCCCGTCCGCACCGCTCGCCCCGCAGCACTTCACCCCCTTCCCCCAGCAGCCGTTCCCCGCACCGGCGTTCCCCGCGCAGCCCGGCGAGGCCGAGCTCGACTACCGGCGCTGCCGCTGGTGCCACTCGGCCAGCTCGGCAGCCTGCCTGCTGTGCCCGGTGTGCGGCTCGGCCGACCTGACCCCGGCCCGGGCCTGCGGCCAGGGCACCGTGCAGCGCCTGCTGCGGCCGACCCGCCGCGGCCCGCAGCCGGGACGGGCATACCTGATCGTGCTCGACGAGGGGTTCACCGTGCAGGCGGCGGTGCTCGGCGGCCTGCCGGGCGCGGTGCCGATCGGCGCCCGGGTGCACCTGGTGACCAGCGAGGAGGGCGGCCGGGTGCTGACCTTCCGCCTCGCCCCCCGGTCCTGACCCGGCGCCACCCGAGCCCCCCCCTGAAGCCCCCCCCTGAAGCCGGGGGCGACGCCCCCGTCACTGGCACCCGGTGCCACCGGCGGGGGTGTTCCTCCTTCGGACGTCCGTGTCGTGCGCACACTTCCGACGCCGCTCCCGCCCCTCGCCACCTCCCTGGCGCGAACCGGTGCACGCCACCCGATCGCGCGGGTAGGGTCGTTGGCGTTTGTCGTTCCGGGGGAGGTACTCGCACGTGCTCGAACTGAGCGCACATCAGTCGGCCGCCGGCTGGCGCCCGCTGTCCGGCCCGCCGCCCGCGCGGGCCTGGCGCAGCGGCCTGGCGGCCAATCCGGAGGCGCCGGCCGAGGTGCTGGAGCGGCTGCTGGAGGACGGCGCGGAGCCCGGCTGGCTGGCCCGCCGGCCCGAGCTGCCCGCGCCGGTGCTGGCGGCCGCGGGGCGGCACCCGCAGTGGACGGTGCGGGCGGCGCTGGCCGAGCGCCCCGACCTGCCCGCGCCGGTGCTGGCGGCGCTGGCCGGCGACCACGAGCGCCGGGTGCGCCGGGCCGCCGCCTCGGCCGCGCACCGGGTGCCGCTGCCCCCGGCCGCGCTGGCGGGCCTGGCCGCCGACCGCGATCCGGAGACCCGCCGCCGGGTGCCGGGCTGCGCGGGCCTGCCGCCGGAGCTGCTGGTGGCACTGGCCCAGGACACCTCGCCGCTGGTGCGGGCCGCCGCGGTGCGGGCGGACTCCTGGCCGCAGCTGCCGCCGGCGGTGCGCACCGCGCTGCGGGCCGACCGCGACCAGGCGGTGCGGGCCGCGGTGCGCCGGGCGCTGCGGGTGGAGCGCGAGCTGCCGGTGTCGCTGGCCGGGTACATCGCCGAGAGCGACCCGCTGCGCCGGGAGCGGACGGCGGCCTCGGCGCCGCTGGAGCGGGCGCTGGGCGAGTGGCTGGTGCTGGACGACGACCCGCGGATCCGGGCCGCGGCGGCGGGCAATCCGCGGCTGCCCACCGACCTGGCGCTGGCGCTGGCGGCCGATCCGCACGAGGCGGTGCGCCTGGCGGTGTCGCTGCGCCCGGACCTGACGGAGGCGCAGCGGGCGGCGGTGGCCTACCGGCTGCCGGACGCGCCGCCGGCCCTGCCGTGGGTGGCGCGGCGGGCGGGCGATCCGGTGGAGCTGCTGCGGCTGGCCCGGTCGGCGCACCCGCTGGTGCGCTGCGCGGTGGCCGCGCTGGAGCGGCTGCCGGGCGAGGTGGTGGCGGTGCTGGCGGCGGACCGGGAGCTGATGGTGCGCCTGGCGCTGGCGGAGCACTGCACGGACGCGCCGGGCGAGCTGCTGCGCTCGGTGTACGAGCAGTTGCTCGGTCCGGCCGCGCTGGTGGCGGACGGGCGGTTCGCGGCGCCGGGCCTGGCGGCCTGGGCGGGGCGGGCGGAGCCGGCCCTGCGGCTGGCGGCGCTGCGCGACCCGGATCCGGGGCCCGGGGTGCTGGCCGCGCTGGCGGCGGACGGGGACCCGGTGGTGGCGCGGGCGGCGGCGGGTGATCCGCGGCTGCCGCTGCGGGTGCTGCTGGGGGCGCTGGAGCCGGACGCGCAGCCGGAGGCGGCGGCGGCGAACCCGGCGCTGCCGGTGCCGTTCATGCACCGGCTGCTGGAGCTGTCCTGAGCGGTGCGGCGGGCGGTGGAATACCCCCCGGTGGGTGAATGTTCAACCACCTGTCGGGCCGCCGCGGCCCGGCAGGACCCGGAAACGGGAAGGAGCAGGCATGACCACCGACCTCCGCCACGGCAGTGCGTCCCTGGTGTCCCCGGACGAGACCACCGCCGAGCGCTGGGCCCGCGCCCAGCTGTTCTTCGACTCCAAGGCGTACTCGGACGCCGCGCTGATCCTGGCCGGGGTGGTCGACGAGGTGCCCGAGCAGGTCGGCCCGCGCCTGCTGCTGGCCCGCGCCTACTACCACTCGGCCCAGCTGCGGCGGGCCGAGGAGCAACTGCGCGAGGTGATCGCGCGCGACCCGGTCGAGCACTACGCGCACCTGGTGCTGGGCCGCGTCCTGGAGCGCCAGGGCCGGGCCGCCGAGGCCGCCCCGTACCTGCGGCTGGCCGCGGTCCTCGACGGGGACTTCCCGGCGGCCTGACCGCGCCCCTCCCCCGCACCGCCCCCGGCCGCCGCGACGGCCGGGGGCGGTGTGCTGTCGTCTCCCGGCCCGGCCCCTGGCAGGCTGGAGGGGGGACCCGACGCGGAGGTGCGGCCGATGCGGACGCTGGAGGAGCAGATCGAGGTGACCGCCCCGGTGGGGACGGCCTGGTCGCAGTTGCACCGGGTGGCGGAGTACCCGCTGTTCGTCGCCGGGGTGGTGCGCGCCAGCGCGCACGGCCGGCACCACGCGCACCTGGACGTGGAGTTCGGCGGCGGGCGGCACGCGGTGGACGCGGAGCTGACCGACCACGGGCGGGGCCGGGTGATGAGCTGGGAGACGGTGGACGGCCCGCCGCTGCGCGGCACCTTCGCGCTGCGCCCGCTGGACCCCGCGCACACCCGGGTGCAGCTGCGCCTGGAGTACGACCCGAGGGAGCTGGCGGGGGCGCTGGGCGCGACGGACGGCCCGGTGCCGAGCACGGCGGTGGAGGAGGCGGTGCGCGCCGACCTGGAGCTGTTCAAGCAGCTCTGCGAGGAGTGAGGCCGCGGCGCGGGCCCGCTGTCCCTACGCGGGCCCGGCCGCCGGGGGCGCGGTCGCCGGGGGTGCGGCCGTTCACTCCCCCAGCGGGAGCTCGGCCCAGATGACCTTCCCGCTGGCGGGGTAGCGGGTGCCCCAGCGCTCGGCGAGCTGGGCGACCAGGAACAGGCCGCGCCCGCCCTCGTCGGTGTCGGTGGCGTAGCGCAGGTGCGGGGAGGTGGCCGAGCCGTCCCAGACCTCGCAGATCAGCGCCCGGTCGCGGAGCAGCCGGACCCGGATCGGCGCGGCGGCGTGCCGGATGGCGTTGGTGATCAGTTCGCTGAGCACGAGTTCGGCGGCGAACGCCTGCTCGGCCAGGCCCCAGTCGTCGAGCCGGCGGGTGACGGCGGCGCGGATCCGGGCGACGGCGGCGGGGTCGGCGGGGACGTCCCAGTCGGCGACATGGTCGGCGGGCAGCGCGCGGGTGCGGGCGACCAGTAGGGCGACGTCGTCGGCGGGGTCGCTGGGCAGCAGCGCGGCGAGCAGGTCCTCGCAGGTCTGCCCGGGGTCCCGGCCGGGGCGGGCCAGGGCGGCGCGCAGCAGTTTCAGGCCGTGGTCGAGGTCCTGGCCGCGGGGGGCGAGCAGCCCGTCGGTGTACAGCACCAGGCTGCTGCCCTCGGGGAGTTCGAGTTCGGCGGTCTCGTAGGGCAGGCCGGTGACGCCGAGCGGCGGCCCGGCGGGCAGGTCGACGATCTCGACCCGGCCGTCGGGGTGGACCAGGGCGGGCGGCAGGTGCCCGGCCCGGGCCAGCGTGCAGCGGCGGGCGACCGGGTCGTAGACGGCGTACAGGCAGGTCGCGCCGGTGATCGGGCGTTCGGCGCCGTCGGGCGCGGGGTGCTCCTGGTCGAGGCGGTTGACCAGGGCGTCGAGGTGGCCGAGCAGTTCGTCCGGGGCGAGGTCGAGCGAGGAGAAGGTGTGCACGGCGGTGCGCAGCCGTCCCATGGTGGCGACCGCGTGGACGCCGTGGCCGACCACGTCGCCGACCACCAGGGCGACCCGGGCGCCGGAGAGCGGGATCACGTCGAACCAGTCGCCGCCGACCCCGGCCTGGGCGGGCAGGTAGCGGGAGGCGACCTCCAGGGCGTGCTGCTCGGGGAGCCCGGCGGGCAGCAGGCTGTGCTGGAGGGCGACGGCCATGGTGTGCTCGCGGGTGTAGCGGCGGGCGTTCTCGACCAGGACGGCGGCGCGGGCGGTGAGTTCCTCGGCGAGGGTGCGGTCCTCCTCGTCGAAGGCCGGGCGCGGGCGGGCCCGCCAGAAGGTGGCCACGCCCAGCAGCGTCCCGCCGACCGCCAGCGGGACGGTCACCAGGGTGTGCACCTGCTGCTGTCGCATCACGTCGACGGTGCCGGGGCTGACGTCGTCCCAGGCGGCGAGGGCGGCGGACAGGTCGGGTTCGACCACCGAGCACTGTCCGGCGACGGCCCGGGCCCGGGGGGTGCCGGGGATCAGCGGGACGGGCGCGCCGGGCGCCAGCAGCGGCGACAGGTCGGTGACGCCGGCCAGCGCGGCGCGGCGCAGCGGGCGGCCCCGGTCGGGGCGCGGTTCGCCGCCCGCCGGGACGCCCTCGTACAGGTCGATGCTGGCGAAGTCGGCGAACGCGGGGACCAACGCGGCGGCGAGTTCCTCGCAGGTGCGGGTGATGTCGAGGGTGGTGCCGATCGAGGCGCCGGCCCGGTAGAGCAGTTCCAGCCGCAGCCGGGCGGTGTCGGGGCCGGTCAGCGGGGCGCTGTCGCGCAGGGTGGCGATCCGGCAGGGGGTGCCGCCGGTGCGGTCGGCGGGGTGCAGGTCGACGGTGAGGACGCGGCCGTGCACGGGGACGGGGGCGTCGGTGAGCTCGCCGCCGCGGCGCAGCAGGGCGCCGAGTGCCTCGGGCAGGCCGAGCGTGCCGAGCGGGCGGCCCTCGCAGTCGGCGGGCAGGTCGAGCAGGCGGCGGGCCTCGGCGTTGGCGTGCTGGAGCACCAGGGCGGCGTCGAGCAGCAGGACGCCTTCGCGGACCAGGACGGGTTCGGGCGCGCGGTGCCGGCCGGTCCCGGGCCCGGCGGCGGTCATCCGGGCCGTCCGGCGGGGGCGGGGGCCGGGGGCGCCGCAGGAACGGGGCGCGGCGCGCCGGACCGCCGTCGCGGAGGGACCTGGTCCGTCGCGCCGGGTCCGTCGGGTGCCGCCCGAAACCGGGTCATACGCCCATTCCTACACTCCCGGCTCGGACCGGGCCAATGGCCGCGCCCGGATTTCCCGGTTGACGAGCCGGTTTCGACCGGGGCTTGTTCGCCTGACGGCGGGTCGGCTCGGGGGCGGAATGGGCCGCGTGAACGAGGACGAGGAGCAGTGGGTGGCCGTGCTGGAGTACCGGAACACCGCGAAGCGGCCGTCGGCGGTGGAGCAGTTGCGGGCTTGACTGCGCGCCCGCGGCATCGACTGGTACCCGCTGGGGGACGGTGAGGTCCGCCTCGACCTGCTGAACTGCCTCGGGCCGGACGGGCGGCGGTGGTGCGTGGCGGTGGTGCGTGTGGACGCGGCGGCGCTGCGCAGGCTCGGCCTGCACCCGGAGCAGCCCTCGGCGGTGCCCGCGGATCCGCCGCCGCCGGGGTGGTGGGGCCGCTGGTGACCCGGCCGCGCCTGCCCCGGCGACCCCGGTGACCGCTGTCCGGGCCGGGGCGTCCGCTGGGCGGGCACCCCGGGCGCGGGGCCGGGGCGGGGCGGGGGGAGGATGGGTGGATGTAGAAGCCAAGCGTCTGCGCGAAGAGGTTCCCGTCATGCCCCACATCACCGTCGACTACTCGCCGCAGCTCGCCGACGCCTTCGACCGCCCCGGTTTCGTCCGCGAACTGCACCCGCTGGTGCGGGAGTGGGTGGCGTCGAGGGGCGTGTGCAAGACCTTCTTCCGCCCGGCGGCGGAGACCTGGGTCGACACCGCGGACGGCCAGTTGGTCGCCTTCGTGCACATCGCCGTCGGCCTGCTGCCCGGCCGGCCGGAGGGCCTCAAGGCCCGGCTGTCCGAGGAGGTGCTGCGGCTGCTGGACAAGCACCTGCGCCCGGTGCTGGGCCGCGAGGTGGTCCGCTCGGCCGAGGTCCGCGACCTGGCCGCCTCCTACCGCCTGCGCACCGGCTGGTAGGCCGGCCCCGCCGGGAGCCCGGGGCGAAGATCGCCTGACGCGGCACTAGGAGTGGCGGGCCCGGGCGGGCAGGGCGGCGGCCCGGGCGCGGGCCCACTGGAGCAGGGTGGCGGTCAGCACCGCGCCGATCAGCGCGGCCTGCGGCAGGCCGAGCGCCGTCCCGGCCCGCAGCGCCGCCGAGAGCGGCAGGGCCAGCAGCGGCAGGGCCACCGCGGGGCCGGCCGCGTACCAGGCGGCGAACATCGCGACGCCGGTGTTCCCGCCGCCGGTGGGCTGCGGCGAGCGGTAGAGCAGGTCGCGGCGGGCCGGGCCGCGGCAGGCGTTCACCAGGCCGGCCGCGATCAGCGGCGGCACCGCGAGGGGCGCCAGCCAGGCCGTCGCCCCGCCGCCGAGCAGCAGCACCACGACCGCGCCGGCCACCGCCAGGACCAGACCGAGCACGGCGGGCACCACCGCGTGGCGCAGCATCAGGCCGGCGAACGGGTACGGGGACCAGGACGAGCGGCGCACGTCGTCGGTCTCGATCCGGGCGGGCTCCAGCAGCTGGGCGAGGGCCAGGTAGCCGAAGAGCAGCGCGAGCACCGTGACCGCCCAGGAGAGCACGCCCCGGGTGCCGTGCGCCGGGACGGCGCAGAGCAGGGCGGGCACGGCCAGCAGCACCGCGCGCCCGAGCCGGGCGGGCGTGCGCAGCAGGGCGAGGGCGTCGCGCCAGTACAGGGCCAGCCAGGGCTTGCGGGGCACGGGCAGCCGCACCCGGCGGCGGCGGCCGCCGTCGGAGGCGCCGGAGGCGGAGGCGACGACCAGCCGGGCGGCGCGCAGTTCGACCGTCCGCAGCGCGGCCAGCACGCCGGCGGCGGTCCGGGCCCGCTCCCGCAGCAGGCCCAGCGGCACGGTGCCGGCGGCCCGGTCCGCGGCCAGCAGGCCCAGCACGGTCGGCAGCACCAGCAGGGCCGCGGCGAGCCCGCCGCCGGGGACGGCGGCGGGCGTCGGGGCCAGCGCGGCGAGGCCCGCCCAGCCCCACGGGCCCGACCACAGCTCGATCCGCTCCAGCCAGTGCACGGGGTGCCCGGCGGCGGCCAGCGCGCTCTGGGTGGCGAGCGCCAGGACGAGCACGGTGGCGTACGGGGTCAGCAGGCGGGCCCAGCGGGCGGCCCGCGGGTCGCGCTGGACCAGCAGGCCGGCGCAGACGCCCAGCAGCGGCAGGCAGAGCGCGCCGGGCAGGCACCAGCCGAGGGCGGCGGGCAGGCCGGTGCGCACGGTCAGGCCGAGCACGACCATGCCGCCGAGCGCGGCCACCAGGCCGGGGAAGGCGGCCAGGCCGCAGGAGAGCCAGAACCAGGGCCGCAGGACCGGGCGGGGCCGGACGGGGTGTGCGAGCAGCCAGTCGATGGTGGCCCGGGGCGGGACGACCGGGCCGCGCCACAGCCCGTCCCGGACGGCCAGCAGCAGGACGGCGAGGCCGACCGCGGCGGCGCCGCTGGGCAGGGCGGCCAGCAGGGCGGGACCGCGGCCGGTGTAGTCGGCGCCCATCGAGGCTTGCAGGAACAGACCGAGACTGGGCACGCCGCCCCAGACCAGCAGGATCAGCACGGTGCAGTAGAGCGCGAAGGCGACCTGCTTGGCCCGGTTGCGCCGGTGCGGGGAGCGCAGGGCGCGCAGCAGGGCGAGCGCCTCGTCGGTCCAGTCGTCGTCCGGCGTCCACTCGGCGGGCGCGGCGGCCGCGTCCGGCTCCCCGGGGCCCACCGCCGTCCCGGTCGCGGTTCCGGTCGCGGCCCCGGCCGCGCTCTCGGCGCGGCTCACCGGGGGCCGGCCGTTCCGGCGCCGGGGAGGCCGGCGGCGAGGACCCGGGCGGGCGGGCCCTGCCGGAGGATCCGGCCGTCCTCCAGGACCACCGCCCGGTCGGCGACCTCCAGGGCGAGGTCGGTGTGGTGGGTGACCAGCAGCACCGCGACGCCGTCGGCGAGTTCGGCCTTCAGGAGTTCGGCGAGCCGGCGGCGGGCCTCCGGGTCGAGGCGCTGCTCGGGCTCGTCGAGCAGCAGCAGGTCGCGCGGGCGGACCAGGGCGCAGGCCAGCAGCAGGGCCTGCAACTGGCCGGAGGAGAGGGCGGAGGGCAGCGCGTCGGCCCGTTCGGTGAGCGAGCGGCCCTCCAGCACCTGGTCGACCCAGTCGGCGGCGTCGGCGACCCCGTGCGCGACGGCGACCAGCAGCAGGTGCTCGCGCACCGTCAGGTCGGGGTAGTGGGCGACGGTGTCGCCGACCACGGCGACCCTGGCCCGGATCCGGGGGTCGTTCTCGTCCATCGGCAGGCCGTCGAAGCGCACCGTGCCCCCGGTCGGCAGGTCGCGGCCGGCCGCGACCCGCAGCAGGGTCGACTTGCCGGAGCCGTTGTGCCCGAGCAGCGCCACGCACTCGCCGGCCGCCAGCGCGAGGTCGACGGGGTGCAGCACCTCCCGGCCGCCGTACGAGCGGCTCACGCCGGTCAGTTGCAGCAGCGCCCTGCGCGGGGCGGTGGGGTTCTCGGCCATGCGGGCGGCGCCTCTCGACGAACGGATCGCCCAAGTATGGACCGCCTCCCGGAGCCCTCCGCCCCGGGGCCCGGCTCCGGGCCTCAGCGGGCCAGGAAGCCGGCCAGTTCGGCGTTCAGCGCGTCCGGGCGCAGGTACGGGAGGCCGTGGTGGGAGACGCCCGCCAGGGTGCGGACCTCGGCGCGCGGGAGCAGCCGGGCGGCGCGGGCGGCCAGGGCGCGCGGGTCGTGGGTGCGGCTGTCGGCGGCGGGGAGCAGCAGGCAGCGGGCCTCCAGTGCGGCGAGGGCCTGCGGGGCGGGGCGGGGGCCGGTGACCGGGCGGGTGGCGGGGAAGGTCGCGGCCAGGCCGTACAGGCGGGTCCAGTCCGGGTCGAGCGGGGCGCCGCCGGTCTCCCAGCCGAGGAAGGCGCGGGCCCGGCGCTCGCTGGGGCGGGCCAGCATCGGGGCGGCGTGCAGCAGGTAGGAGGGGCGGTAGCCGGTGAAGCAGCCGGTGGGGTCGAGCAGGGCCAGCCGGGCGACCCGGTCGGGGCGGCGCAGCGCGTAGGTCAGCGCGATCCAGCCGCCGTAGGAGTGGCCGCACAGGTCGGCGCGGTCGGCGCCGAGCGCGTCGAGGACGGCGTCGAGCCAGCCGTGCAACTGCTCGGGGGTGCGCGGGGGCGTGCGGCCGTCGGCCGTGGAGCGGCCGGCCTCGCCGATCCGGTCGACGGCGAACACCCGGGCGGTGCGGGCGAGTTCGGCGGCGTTGGCCCACCAGCTCGCGGCGGTGGCGCCGCCGCCGTGGAGCAGCAGCAGGGGCGGGGCGCCGGGCGGTCCGGCGGCGTTGACCCGGGTGGTGCCCCAGGGGGTGTCCAGGTCGAGGGTGTCGACCTGGACGGGCCAGCGGTCGAGCAGGGTGTCGTAGGCGGACAGGAAGGCGGACCGGTCGAATCCCATGCGGTTCTCCCCTGGACGGGCGACTCGTGGACAGGTTTCTCACTCGGCGATCTTCTCGTTCGGCAATCTTCTCGCCGAGCGAGATAATATGCACGCCGGAGCCCCTGCGGACAACCCGCCCCGACGAGAGGACGAACCGATGGACGATCCCGGACCGGGCCTGCGCACCGTGCACCGGCTGCGCGCGCTCACCGTCGAACTCGACCTGCTGGCGGCCTCGTTCGCCCAGCGGCACGGCCTGCACCCGACCGACCTGCGGGCGCTGATCGCCCTGCTGGACGCCGCCCGGGAGGGCGTGCCCGCCACGCCCGGGCGGCTCGGCCGCGAGCTGGGCGTCAACTCGGCGGGCACCACCGCCGTCCTGGACCGGCTGGAGCGGCTGGGCCTGGTCCGCCGCACCCGGGATCCGCACGACCGGCGGCGCGTCCTGCTGGAGGTCACCGGGCGGGCGGTGGAACTCGGCCAGGGCTTCTTCGGCCCGCTGATCGGCGAGGTGGCCGCCCTGGTCGAGGGGCTGTCGGCGACCGAACGGGCCGTTGTGGAGGGTTTCCTGGCCTCCGTGCGGGAGGTCGTCGCCCGGCACGCGGAGGGCGACGGGAACGGGAACGACAACGGCGACGGCGACGGCGACGGCGACGGCGACGGGAGGGGTGGTCGGGATGCCGAGGCCGAGTGAGCTGCTGGACGCGGCGGAGTGCCGGTTCCTGGCGCGGGCGCTGGGCGAGTGGGGCGGGCCGGCCCGCAGCGGGGACGCGATGGCCTACGCGCTGGGCTTCGCCGACGCCGCGGACCTGCTGGCGGGCTGCGGGCGGCTGGCGGCGGAGCTCCGCGGGGACCTGCCGCTGTCCGCGGCGGACTGGGCCCGGGTCCTGCTCGCCGCCGAGGTCGTCTTCGCCAGCGACCTGGTGGGCTCGGGCACCGAGTGGAGCACCACCACGGGGTGGGACGACGCGGAGTCCCTGCGCCGGCTGCGCTCGGTCCAGCGCAAGCTGGGCCCGGTGCTGCGGGGGCAGTACGGCGGACGCCCGGGCGGGTGAGTGCCCGCCCGGGCGTCCGTGGGTGCCGCGGTGTCAGTGCCGCGGTGTCAGTGCTGCGGCAGCAGGTTGGTGTTGAAGGTCAGCTTCGGGGCGGCGCCGGCCACCAGGGAGCGGGCCTGCTCGGGCCACCAGCCGCCCGCGATCGGGTCGACCGAGCCGTACTCGGGGTCGGCCGGGCCGGCGGTGCCGCGGGTGCAGCTGCCGTCGGACTCGCCGGGGACCTTGATCCAGAGGAAGGCGTCCAGCAGGGCCTGGCCGGTGTCGGCGGTGGGGCGGGTGCCCAGGCCGCGGGCCGGCGGGTTGCACCAGGTCTGCGGGTCGCCGGTGTACTTGCCGGGCTCCGGCGTCCACGGGCCCTGGCCGTTGCGGCTGCTGTCGATCACGAAGTGGGTGAGCTTCGCGCCGGCCGGGACGCGCTCGGCGTACCAGGCGTCGGCGTCCGCGGCGGGCCAGTACTGGTTGGCGCAGGAGTCGGCGGTGGCGCCCGGCGTGTTCTGCAGGTACCAGACGCACTTGGAGACCAGCGTGCCGTAGCGGGTCAGCGAGGCGTCCGTCTGGTAGTTCGACACGTTCAGGAAGAAGCCCTGCGCGTTCGCGACGCCGCCGTCGATCAGCAACTGGGCCTGGGTGCCGACGTTCTGCCAGGTGCTGTGCCCGGCGTCCAGGTAGACGATCGCGCCGCGCTGCTGCTCCAGCCGGTTCACCGCGCCGGAGATCTCGGCGAGGCGGTCCTGCTGCTGGGCGGCGGTGCCGCCGCAGAACGCGGGCGACAGCGCGAGGCCGTCCGGCTCCAGGATCACGACGGTCTTGCGGTCGCCGATGCCGCGGGCCAGCGCGTCGATCCAGGCCGCGTACTCGGTGCTGTTGGACGCGCCGCCCGCCGAGTACTGCGAGCAGTCCCGGCCCGGCACGTTGTAGGCGACGGTGACCGGCACCTGCTTGGCCCGGGCCGCCTTGGCCTGCAGCGCGGCCATCGCGTCGGTGGTCTGCTGCGGGGTCGCCGTCCCGTTGAACCACTGCGCGACCGGCCAGGACGCCAACTCGGCCATCGCCAGGGCGCCCTGCAGGTCGTGGGCCTTGAGGTCGGTCAGCGCCTGCTGGGCGGCCTTGCTCGCCGGGTCGACGTAGAACCGGGTGTCCGGCGCGAGGGTCCGCGCCCCGGACGCGGCGGGCTTGGCGGGCGCGGCCTGGGCCGGGGCGGTGGCGAGTCCGAGTCCGGACGCGAGCAGCACGGTCAGCGAGAGCGCGGCTCGAACGGGGTGGGGTGAGCGCATGGCAGGTCTTCTCCCGGCAGGGATCGTCGGTCGGCGGAGGCGCCCATGCAGCCAGCCCCGTGACCCCCCGTCAAGGCCGCCGGGCCCGCCCCCCGCCGAACCCGCAGCAGGAACCGCCCGGACCTCCCCGCCCCGGTGAAACTTTCACCCCCGGGCGGCGGGCCCTCCTCGGGGCCCCTCGGCCGGACGGTCCGGTCGGGTACCGTCGGCGGCGGGCCGAGGTGACTGCGGGCGGAGGAGAGATGACGGACTTTCCGGTTCTCGGGATCCCCGGCTGGAGCGGGCAGCGCGGCCCGGCCGCCGTCGGCGGGACGGACAGCGGCGGCGGGCCGCGCGTGGTGGACTCGGTGATCCACTCCTACCTGACCGCCGGACGCCGCTCCGCCCCGCTGCTGGTGATCGCCCAGTCCGTGGGGCGGGAGCAGAGCGGGGCCGCGCTGCGCAACCTGCTGGGCCACCGCGGGCGCCCGGAGCACGCCGGGCTGCTCGGGCCGGCCGACCTGGAGGAGACCGCCGTCACCGTCACCGGGGTGCCCCGGCCCGGGGTCCGCCACCGCTGGGCGGACCGGCGGGTGGCCCTGCTGGTCTTCGACTGGGAACGCACCCACGTCTGCCTGGCCTCCTGGGAGCACCCGCTGGACGACGCCCTCCTCGCCGCCCTCGGCCCGCTGCGCCCCCGTCCCCTGCCCTGAGCGGAGGACCGTGCTGCCGCGCCGACCGACCGCCGGTGCCCGCTCCTCCGCCCCCGCCGCCGCCCCCGTCACCGCCCCCTGCGGGCGAAGCGGCCCGGGGTGGTGCCGACGATGCGGCGGAAGTGGCGGGTCAGGTGGGACTGGTCGTGGAAGCCGAGGGCGGTGGCGACGGCGGTCGGGGGGTGGCCGTCGAGGAGGAGGTGGCGGGCCCGGTCGATCCGGCGGGTGGTGAGGTACTGGTGCGGGGGCAGGCCGAACGCGGTGGTGAAGGCCCGGACCAGGTGGGCGGGGTGGGCGTGCAGCCGGGCCGCGGCGTCGGCGAGGGTGGTGCGTTCGGTGAGGCGGGCGTCGAGCAGGTCGCGCAGGTCGCGGGCGAGGCCGGAGTCGGGGGGTGCCGCGGCCGGGCCCGGGCGCAGGTGGTGGCGGAGGCGTTCGGCGACCAGGGCCAGCCGGCTCTCGGCCTGGAGCTCTTCGCCCGGGGTGCCGAGGGCGGTGTGCAGCTGTCCGACCCGGCGGCGCAGCAGCGGGTCCGCGAGGTCGGGGCCGTCGACCGCGGGGCCGATCAGCTCCCGTCCGAGCCGGTCGGGTTCGAGGTAGATCACGCGTTTGCGGAAGCCGTCCTCGGTGGCGGGCGAGCCGTTGTGCGGGACGTCCGGGGGCAGCAGGCTGACGGTGTCGCGCGGGGTGCCCCGGCGGTGGCGGTCGAGGTCGTAGCGGACGGCGCCGTCGTCGACGATCAGCAGCGTCCAGGAGTCGTGGACGTGCATGGGGTACCGGTGGGCGGTGAAGTGCGCGTGGAACACCTCGACCACGCCGGGGACGCGCGGCCGCCAGGCGGTGGTCTCCTCCGGCGGCGCTGCGGGCATGCGAAGAACGTACAAGACCGGGTGCGGTTCCGGGCGGCACGCTCGGTGCATGGACAACACCTCGACCGCCCCCGTTCCCGTCCGCTTCGACAGCAAGATCGCCGTGCTGCTCCGCGAGGACCTCGCGTCGTGGCAGCGGCTGAACGTGACCGCCTTCCTGGTGAGCGGGCTCGGCACCGCCGTGCCGGAGCTGGTCGGCGAGCCGTACCGGGACGCGGACGGGGTGGGCTACCTGCCGATGTTCCGCCAGCCGGTGCTGGTCTTCGAGGGCGGGTCGGAGCTGCTGTCCGCGGCGCACGGGCGGGCGCTGTCGCGCGGGCTGCCGGTGGCGGTGTTCACCGCGGACCTGTTCGCCACCGGCAACGACCGGGACAACCGGGCGGCGGTCCGGGCGGTGCCGACAGCGGGGCTGGAGCTGGTCGGGCTGGCCGTGCACGGGCCGCGCAACGCGGTGGACAAGGCGCTCAAGGGGGCTCGGATGCACCCCTGAACGGCCCCGGGGTCCCGGGCCCGCGCACGGGGCTCGGGCCCGCGAACGGGGCTCAGGCCCGCAGCGAGGCGAGGGTGACCACCGTGATGTCGGAGGGCGCGCCGACCCGGACCGGCGGGCCCCAGGCGCCCGCGCCGCGGGTGACGTAGAGCTGGGTGTCGCCGTAGCGCTCCAGGCCCGCGACGGTGGGGTTGGCCAGTTCGGCGAGGTAGTTGCCGGGCCAGAGCTGGCCGCCGTGGGTGTGGCCGGAGAGCTGGAGGTCGACGCCGTGCCGCACGCTGTCGTGGACGGTGACCGGCTGGTGGGCCATCAGCACGGCGGCGCGGGTCCGGTCGCGGTCGTCCAGCGCCCGCGCGTAGTCGGGGCCCTGGCCCTGCGCGGTGCCGGCGATGTCGTTGACCCCGGCCAGGTCGAACCAGGGCAGTTCGACCCGGGCGTTCTCCAGCGGGTGGACACCCAGCTCGCGGACGAACTCGACCCAGGGCGCGGCGCCGGAGAAGTACTCGTGGTTGCCGGTGACGAAGTACGCCCCGTCCCTGGCCCGCAGGTCCGCCAGCGGGCGGGCGGCCGGGCCGAGCTCGGGGACGGTGCCGTCGACCAGGTCGCCGACCACGGTGATCAGGTCGGGCTGGACGGCGTTGATGGTGTCGACGATCCGCCGGGTGTGCGCCTTGCCGAGGATCGGCCCGAGGTGGATGTCGCTGACCACCGCGATCCGGTAGCCGTGCGCCGCGCGCGGGAGCTTGGCCAGGGGCACCGTCACCTGCTTGACCCGCGGCCCGCGCAGCACCCCGTACGCGCCGTTGCCGACCACGCCGACGGCCACCGCCGCCGCGCCCCCGGCCACCACCCGGGAGACGAACAGCCGCCGGGACGCCTCGACGGCGGCGGGCCCGGCAGGCGCGGCGGGGACGCCGGGTGCGGCGGGCCCGGCAGGTGCGGCGGGGACGCCGGGTGCGGCGGCCTCTGCCGGCGCGGCGGGTGCGGCGGCCTCTGCCGGCGCGGCGGGTGCGGCGGTCTCTGTCGGCCCGGCGGGGACGGTGACCGGCGCGGGGGCGGTGACGGCCGCCGCGGGCGTCCGGCGGCGGGCGTGGCGGCGGTGCAGGCGGAGCAGCAGCGGGCGCAGGGCCTCGCCGGCCAGCAGGGCGAGCAGGAGGTAGATGCTGACGGCCATCCAGAGGTAGCCGGGCCAGGCGAACCAGCGTTCCACGGCGAGCGGGAAGGCCCGGCCGCCGATCGGGGCCAGCACCATGAGCACGGGCAGCAGGAAGGCCAGGACGGTGCCGGTGCGCCGGTACCGGCCGCCGGGGCGGGAGACGTCGCGGACCGTGCGCCGCCACAGGTACCAGTGCGCCACCCCGAGCAGCCCGAGGGCCGCCACCGCCACCACCGCGATCATCATGGGGCCAGTATCCGTACCGGGCCGGGGGCGCCGGACGGCGGGTCGGCGGGCGGTGGACGGCGGGTGTCCGGGCGGCTGCGGTGGGTGGTGGTGCGGCTCCGGTTCCCGGTCACCCCCTGTGAGCCCGAGCACATCGGGGCGGTGGTCTACTGCCCCGGATAGTGGGTGTGCGGCGGATCGCGGGGGCGGGCGCCGGCGGTGACCGACGGGCGGGTCGCGGGGGCGGCGAACGCGCAGGTCAGCGATGGGTGGACGAAGAGTCGGGTGCGGGTGGGTTTGTCCGCTCGGCGGGCCGGGTAAGCCCGGCCTTCACCGCCTCCGCCACCGGTTCGGCTACTACGGTGCGTAGTTTCGGGGGCCATTGTTCGGCTCTCCGGCGTCTGCCAAGAATGTCCCGTCCGCCAGGGGCCGGCCGGTCCGTCCGCCGCACTCCCTGCCACCGCGTGCGTCCGCCGCGCCCCGGCCGTTCCCCGGCCGCCGGGCCCCGGCCCGCTCCGCGTCCCGGTCGGCGGCCACCGTGTCCGTCCGGCCGTCCGGCCCCCGCGCGAGGAGAGGTCTCCGTGCACCATCGCAGGACCCTGACCCTTTCGGAGAAGCTCCACCGCCACCGGGCCGCCCTGGTGACGGGCATCGCGACGCTCGCCGTCGCCGGGACCGCCACCCTGGCGCTCGCACTGCCGCAGGGCGCGGCCACCGCCGACGCCGTCGCGGACCCGACCCCGGCCGCCGGGCCGCAGCAGGCCGCGGACGCCTTCGCCTCGCGGTCCGCCGCCGCCTCGGCCTCGGCCGCCGCCTCCCGGCAGGCCCGGGCGGAGGCCGACGCGGCCGCTTCGGCGTCCGCGCAGGCGTCGGCGGAGGCCAGTGCCAGCGCGTCCGCGTCGGCGCAGGCGGAGGCGGACGCCAAGGCGGAGGCCGCCGCGAAGGCGAAGGCCAAGGCGGAGGCCGCGGCGGAGGCCCAGGCGTCCGCGGAGGCGAAGGCCCGGGCGTCCGCGTCGGCCTCGGCGGCCTCCCGGGCGCAGCAGCGCCCGTCGCTGGCCGCGACCGCCTCGCCCTCGGCCACCGCGTCCGGCTCGTCCTCGTCCTCGTCCGCGTACAGCGGCACGCCGCAGCAGATCGCGGCGCAGATCGTGCCGGCGGGCCAGCTGCAGTGCTTCTCCAACATCGTGGAGCGGGAGAGCAGCTGGGACGTGCACGCGACCAACGCGTCCTCGGGCGCGTACGGGCTGATGCAGGCGCTGCCGGGGTCGAAGATGGCCTCGGCGGGTTCCGACTGGCGGGACAACCCGGTGACGCAGATCAAGTGGGGCCTGCAGTACATGAACGAGGCGTACGGCAGCCCGTGCGCGGCGTGGTCGTTCTGGCAGTCGCACAACTGGTACTGACCGGGCCGCCGTGCGGGCCGCCCGCACGGCGTCTCCGCAGCTCCAGCACGGTGCGTACATCTGACGATACGTCAGCAAGTCACGGCGATCCGTCCTGTATCCGGACATTTCAGCGCACACACGTGTCCGTTCGGTGAAGATTTGGCGAACTTCCCGTGGCCGGTGTCCGGTATCACCGCTTTGGTGCGGCTTCCGACCTTTGCCTGGGGCTGTCCCCGCCCCTAGCCTCCCGGCCATGGCCCCACCACTGATCACCGTCGTGCTGCCCGCTTACGACGAGCAAGGACAACTGAAGGAATGCCTCGACTCGCTGCTCGGGCAGTCCTTCCGCGAATTCGAGATCATCGTGGTGCAGACCCCGTCCGAGCACTGTCCGGAGCGGCTGGTCGAGGCGTACGAACTGCGTGACGCCCGGGTGCGGGTGCTGCGGACGGACACCGAGACCGGCATCGGGCGGGCCCGGATGGCGGGGGCGGCGCACGCCCGCGGGCAGTACCTGCTGTTCCTGGACGCCGACCACCTGCTGCCGGAGGACGCCTTCGAAGCGATGGAGGCCCGGCTCGCCGAGACCGGCGAGGTCGACGTGCTGCTGTTCGGCCACGCCCGGGAGTACCGGGGCAAGCGCTGGCCGGGCAACGCGGCCGAACTGCTGGCCGCCGCCGGGCCGGAGGTGTTCTCCCCCGCCGAGCGCCCCGAACTGTTCGGCGCCCCGCCGCTGGTCTGGGACCGGCTGATGCGCAGCGGGACCATCCCGGCCTTCCCGGACGGCTTCTACGAGGAGGTCTCGGCGGTGCACCGCTCGCTGCTGGCCGCGACCCGGGTCGCGGTGCTGGACCGCGAGTGCGTCACCATCCGCCGCCGCCACACCCTGCACCCGGCGGGCAGCGAGGGCGCCACCCACTTCGACGTGTTCGACCGCTACCAGAGCACCTTCGAACTGCTGGACGCCCAGCCCGCCGAGGCCGAACCGGTCACCTCCACGGTGCGCCCGCACCTGTTCACCAGGATGATCCGGCACTACCTGTTCGTCTTCGACCTGCCCGGCTGCCTGACCCGCGCCGAGCGCCCGCAGTTCTTCCAGCGCGCCGCCGAACACTACAAGCGCTTCCTGCCCAACGGGTACCGGCGCCCCGAGGGCCGCGAGGGCATCAAGTTCTCGCTGCTGGCCTCGAATTCGTACGCCACCTTCGAGGTCGCCAAGTTCTCCCGGCTGGCGGGCGGCCGCCGCTGAGCCGCCGCCGGGGCACCGGCGGGACGGGGCCGAGCCTCCGGCCGGGCGCTCGGGCGGTCGTCCGGGCAGTCGTCCGGTCGTCCGGTCGGGTCGTTGCGAACGACACGTCAGCGGCGGTGTCCTGACGCCCCGTCGGCCGGGGCCGCGGGGTAGAGTCCGTCCCGCAACCGCAGCTCACCGCGCCCAGTTCCGTGCACGCACCCACCGGACCGGAAGGCGAACTCCCCGATGTCCTCCCCTGCTTCCCCGTCAGCGGCCCCGACGCCGGACCCGGCCCCGGACCCCTCGGTCGCCGACCCGACCGAGACCGCCGACGGGCCCGGCCCGGAGACTGCGGGCCAACTCCCGCCGCAACGGCTGATGTCCAACTGGACGCTCCTGCTGCTGGGGGCCCTGCTGCTGGCCGAGGCGTTCGCCTGCATGGCCGTGCTGATCAGCGTGTGGACGCCGCTCACCACGCTGACCGCCGAACACGCCCCGACCGGCGACCCGATGCCGTGGACGGTGCTCGGCCTCGGCCCCTGGCACCTGACCTCCAACACCGCGATGCTGCTGGCCGTGCTCGCCGCCAGCGGTCTGGGCAGCTTCGTGCACGCCGCCACCTCCTTCGCCACCTACGCCGGGAACCGGCAGCTGCTGCCCAGTTGGCTGCCCTGGTACCTGCTGCGCACCGCGATCGGCGGCGCGCTCGCCCTGCTGGTCTACTTCCTGCTGCGCGGCGGCCTGTTCGCCAACGGCACCGACGGCACGGCCACCAACCCGTACGGCTTCGCCGGGATCGCCGGACTCTGCGGCCTGTTCTCCAAGCAGGCCACCGACAAGCTCCGCGAGGTCTTCGACACCGTCCTGACCACCAGGGACGGCGCGGGCGACGACGAACGCGACGACAAGATCCAGGCCGCCGCGCCCACCTCCCCCGCTGCACCCGCCACGGCACCCGCCGCACCCGTCGTGCTCACCGTGCCCGTCCAGGCCGCACTCCCCCGGCCCGAACCGGTGGACCCGAGCCTGCCGGTCATCCCGCAGCAGCCCTCCGCCTCCTCGGAGAGCCCCTGACGGTCCGCCAGTTCGCCCCCCGTACGGGATGAAGCCGTTGCGGCGCAGTACGCGCTGCGAGGGCAGGTTCTCCGGGTTGGTGCCGGCCTCGGCGCGGTGCGGGCGTGGTGCGGGGTCGCCCGGTCCGTCGCCGCCGAGACGAACGCCTTCAGCGACTCCGCCTCCGTCCCCGCCCGTCGCGTCCGCCGGTGTCCGGCTCCGCCTGGGATGATCGGGGGCATGGCCTCCGATCTCGCCCGCGCCCTCGCCGCCGCCGTCCGTGGCGAGGTCCGTTTCGACACCGCCGAGCGCGCCGTGTACGGGCAGGACGCGTCGAACTACCGGCAGGTGCCGCGCGGGGTGGTGAAGCCCGTCGACCGGGCGGACGTGCGGGCGGCGCTGCGGGTGTGCCGGGAGCGCGGGGTGCCGGTGGTGGCGCGCGGGTCGGGGACGAGCATCGGCGGGCAGGCGATCGGGCCGGGCGCGGTGGTGCTGGACTTCCGGCGGCACTTCGGGCGGGTGCTGGAGGTGGATCCGGAGCGGCGCACCGCCCGGGTCGAGCCGGGTGCGGTGCTGGACGAACTCCAGCGCGCGGCACGGCCGTTCGGGCTGCGCTTCGGGCCGGACCCGTCCACCCACAGCCGGTGCACGGTCGGCGGGATGATCGGGAACGACGCCTGCGGTTCGCACTCGCTGGCCTGGGGCCGGACCTCCGACAACCTGCACGCCCTCGACCTGCTGCTGGCCGACGGCACCGAACTGTCCGTCGCCGGCCCGCTGCCGCCCGCCGAGCGGGCCGCGCTGGCCGCCGCCCCGGGCCGGGTCGGCCGGCTGCACCGGGAGTTGCAGGCGCTGGCCGCCGACAACCTGGCGCTGCTGCGCCGGGCGATGCCGGTGCTGCCCCGGCGCGGCTCGGGCTACCCGCTGGACGCGCTGCTGCCCGAGCGCGGCTACGACCTGGTGCGGGCGGTGACCGGCACCGAGGGGACGTGCGCGCTGCTGCTGGAGGCGACGGTGCGGCTGGTACCCGAACCGGCCGCCCGGGCGCTGGTGGTGGCCGGGTACCCGGACGAGACGGCGGCGGCCGACGCGGTGCCCGCGCTGCTCCCGCTGGAGCCGCTGACCTGCGAGGGGATGGCCGCCGACCTGGTGGCCGCGCTGCTGGCCTCCGGCCCGCGCCCGCCGGTGCTGGACCGGCTGCCGGCCGGCGCGTGCTGGCTGTTCCTGGAGACCGGCGGCGCGACGCCCGCCGAAGCCGCCGACCGGGCCCGGCAGTTGGCGGACGCGGTGCGGCGGGAGCGGGCCGCGGCGGTCGCCCTGGTGACCGACCCGGGCGAGCAGCGGGCGCTGTGGGCGATCCGGGAGGCCGGCGCGGGCATCGTCACCCGGCTGCCGCCGGGCCCGGACGGGCGGCCGGGCGGCGCGGCCTGGCCGGGCTGGGAGGACTCCGCCGTCCCGGTCGAGCAACTGGGTTCGTACCTGAGGCAGTTGCGGACGCTGCTGAAGCGGCACGGGCTGCGCGGGGTGCCGTTCGGGCACTTCGGCGAGGGCTGCGTGCACCTGCGGTTGGACTTCCCGCTGCGCGAACGGCCGGAGGGTTTTCGGGAGTTCATGACGGAGGCGGCGGACCTGGTGGTGGCGCACGGAGGTTCGCTGTCGGGCGAGCACGGCGACGGGCAGGCCCGGGCCGAGCTGCTGCCCCGGATGTTCCCGCCGCGGGTGATCGACCTGTTCGCCCGGTTCAAGCGGATCTGGGACCCGGACGGCCTGCTGAACCCGGGCCTGCTGGTCGACCCGCGCCCGCTGGACGCCGATCTGCGGTTCCCCGGGCGGGAGTTGCCGCTCGCCCTGGCCTATCCGGAGGACGGCGGCAGCCTGCTGTCGGCGGTGCACCGCTGCGTGGGCGTGGGCAAGTGCGTGGACACCGCGTCGGGGGTGATGTGCCCGAGCTACATGGTGACCGGCGAGGAGCGGCACTCGACCCGGGGTCGGGCCCGGCTGCTCGGCGAGATGCTGCGCGGCGAGCTGGTCACCGACGGCTGGCGCTCGCCCGAGGTGCGCGAGGCACTGGACCTCTGCCTGGGCTGCAAGGGCTGTGCGAGCGACTGCCCGGTGCACGTGGACATGGCCGCCTACCGGTCCGAGTTCCTGTACCACCACTACCGGTTCCGGCCGCGCCCGGCGGCGCACCTGTCCTTCGGCTGGCTGCCGCTGTGGCTCCGGCTGGCCCACCTGGCGCCGCGCGCCGCCAACGCCGCGCTGCGCGGCCGGTTCAGCGGGCCGGTGCTCAAGCGGCTCGGCGGTGTCGACCCGCACCGGGAACTGCCCGCGCTGCCGGAGCGGCGGTTCAGCGCCTGGTTCCGCGACCACCGGGCCGCGCACCCGGCGGACCCGGACGCCCCGGCGGTGCTGCTGTGGCCCGACTCGATGTCCGAGCTCCTCGACCCGGCCCCGGCCCGGGCCGCCGTCCTGGTGCTGGAACGCCTCGGCTTCCGGGTGCTGCTGCCGTCCGGCCCGGTGTGCTGCGGACTGACCCTGATCGCCAGCGGCCAACTCGGCCTGGCCCGCCGGGTGGTCACCCGCTCGCTGCGCAACCTGGGCGAACTGCCGCCCGACCTGCCGGTGGTGGGCCTGGAGCCGTCCTGCACGGCCACCCTGCGGTCGGACTGGGCCCGGCTGCTCCTCGACCGGACGCCCGAACTGCCGTCCCGGGTCCGCACGCTGGCCGAGTTCCTGGACGAACGGGAGGTCGAGCTGCCCGGGTTGACCGGGACGGCGATGACCCAGGTGCACTGCCACCAGCACGCCGTCCTCGGCACCGCCGCCGACCGGCGGATCACCGCCCGCCTCGGCCTGGAGAACCGCGAACTGGACGCCGGCTGCTGCGGGTTGGCGGGCGCGTTCGGCTTCGAGCGCGGCCACTGGGAGGTGTCGGTGGCCGCCGCCGAACGCGCCCTGCTGCCCGCCGTCCGGGCCGCCGCGCCGGAGACGCTGCTCCTCGCCGACGGGCTCAGCTGCCGCACCCAGCTCACCCAACTGGAGCCCTCCGCGCGGCCGTTGCACCTGGCGGAGGTACTGCTGCGGGCCTTCGAGCAGGACGGGGAAGCGCCCGGTCACTCGCCCGGGTAGCGGACCCCGATCCGTTCCCGGACGGCGTCCAGGGTGCGCATCACGGACAGCGTGGAGTCCAGCGGCACCAGCGGCGACTCCGGCTCCCCGGCCCGCAGGCAGCGCATCACCTCGGCCGCCTCCAGCCCGTAGCCGTGCCCGGCCTTCGCCGGGCCGGTGAAGACCTCGGGCTCGGCGCCGTCCCGGTGCAGGGTGAACCCGGCCGGGTGGAAGAAGTCCCGGTCGATCTCGATCCGGCCCGCGCTGCCCTGGACGGAGGCGCGCTGGCCGCACTGCACGTCGAGCGAGCAGGACAGCAGCGCGGTCGCGCCGCCCGGGTGGCCGAGCAGGATGCCGGTGTTGGCGTCCACCCCGAGCTCGGTCAGCCGCGCCCACGCCTGCACCGACTCCGGTGCGCCGAGCAGCAGTTGGGCGAACGCGACGGGGTACACCCCGAGGTCGAGCAGGGCGCCGCCGCCCGCCGCCGGGTCCCACAGCCGGTGGGTCGGGTCCTCCTTGGCGGTGAACCCGAACTCGGCCTGCACGGAACGGACTTCACCGATCGCCCCGTCCGCGACCAGTTCGGTGATCCGCCGCACCGTCGGGTCCAGGTACGTCCACATGGCCTCCATCAGGAAGACCTCGCGCTTGCGGGCCAGCGCGACCAGCTCGGCGGCCTGCCCCGAGTTCAGCGTGAACGGCTTCTCGCACAGCACCGCCTTCCCCGCCTCCAGCAGCAGCGCGGTCGCCGCGTGGTGCGCGGCGTGCGGGGTCGCCACGTAGACCACGTCGACCTCCGGGTCGGCCGCCAGCTCCTGCCAGCTGCCGTACGCGTGCGCGATGCCGTGCCGTCCGGCGAAGGCCCGGGCGGACTCCTCCCGCCGGGAGGCGACCGCGAACGCCTCGGCGCCGGGAACGGCGAGCAGGTCCTCCACGAAGGAGGTGGCGATCCCGCCGGTGGCGAGGATCCCCCAGCGGATCGGACGGTCGATGATCGGCTGCACGGAAAACTCCTCCGGTCCGGCGGTGGTACGGGCTGCCCCACCCTATCCACCAGGCAAAAGAGCATCGCCAGGGGCTGGGCGAGAACGGCGGGAGGCGAAATCAGGGGCCCGGGGAACGGCGGGTCCGTGCTGCTGACGGCCGGAGCCCATCGAAGTGTCCGTGCTGCTGCGTGCCGTGACAGGACCCGGAAGCCGATGCGCGCCACGGCAGTGAACCGCCGGCAGACCCGGGCTCGCCGTTCCCCGAGCCCCTGGTTCGTCCCCCTTCGCCGTTCTCGGCGAGCCCCTGATATCCCCCTACTCCCGCGCCACCGCGACCATCGCCGCGTCGTCCATCAGCCGCCCGCCGACGTGGTCGAGGAGGTCGCGGCGGAGCGCGTCCAGCAGGGCGCGGGGGCTCTCGGCGGGGAGGCTCGCGGCGCGGGCCGACAGGGGGTAGAAGGTGCCGTCGGCGGCGCGGGCCTCGGTGACGCCGTCGGTGTGGAGGAGCAGGGTGCTGCCGGGCGGGAAGTCGAACTCCTCGGTGCGGCGGTCGACGGGGCCCAGGGCGCTCATGCCGAGCGGCGGCGCGGTGCGGCGCAGCGGCAGCGGGTGGGCGCCGGCGGGGGTGAGGAGCAGCGGCGGGGGGTGTCCGCAGTCGGCGACCCGGGCGGCGGGGCGGTCGTCGGGGAGGTCGAGGACCAGGGCGGTGACGAAGTTCTCCTGGACGTCCTGGCCGCTGTCGGCGAGTTCGGCGAGGTGGCGGCGGTAGGAGGCTTCGAGCGCGTCGGCCAGCCGGGCGGGGTCCTCGTGCCGGTGGGCGAGTTCGCGGAACGCGCCGAGCAGGGCGGCGGCGTCGCCGACGGCGCCGAGGCCCTTGCCCCGGACGTCGCCGATCAGCAGGCGGGTGGCGTGCGGGGTGCGGACGGCGGCGTACAGGTCGCCGCCGACGTTGGCCTCGTCGTCGGCGGCGAGGTAGCGGGTGGCGATCCGCAGGGGTCCGGCGCGGTCGGGCAGCGGGCGCATCATGACGCGCTGGACGGCGTCGGAGACGGTGCGGACCCGGTCGAGTTCGCGGTCGTGGCGTTCGTGGATCCGGGTGTAGGCGAGGATGACGGCGGTCACCACGGCGAGGGCGAGCAGTTGCGCCTGGTGGTTGGGGGTGAGCAGGCCGCCGTGCAGGGAGGCGATGACGAGCTGGGCGATCAGGGCGAGGACCCCGATCAGGGCGGTCAGCCGGGTGCCGCCGAAGGAGGGGGTGATCGCGGGGGCGACCACCAGCAGCGGGCCGAGGTGGATGTTCGGGGAGATCGCGATGTCGACGGCGGAGATCAGCACGATCAGGCCGAGCGGCAGCAGCACCATCAGGTGTCCGGTGCGCCACTCGCTCAGCAGGCCGGCCAGTCTCCGCCGCACTCCCACCCCACCACCATGCCTTGCGGACGCCGCCCCCACGACCCGGTGCACGCTGCGCGCACGGGCTATGGCGCTGCGTGACCGGCCGCCCCTACCATCGGCTCCATGACCACCACCAGTGCCACCGCTGCCGCCGACGACGGGACGGGCGGCAAGCTCACCCCCGCCGAGGCGGACGGGATCCTCGCCGGGAACTTCGCCCCCTGGGTGCGGGAGCTGGGGCTGTCCGTCGTGGGGACGGGCGAGCGGCACGCGGTGCTGCGGCTGCCCTGGTCGGAGCGGCTGGCCCGGGAGGGCGGCGGGCTGTCGGGGCAGGCGATGGCGGCGGCGGCCGACACCGCCGCGGCGATCGCGGTCTGCGCGGCGCTCGGGGGGTTCGCGCCGATGACGACCGTCCAGCTGTCCACCACCTTCCAGCGGGCGGCCCGCGGCACCGACCTGCTGGTCACGGCGCGGCTGACCAAGCTGGGCCGCCGGGTGGCCTTCGTGGACGTCGCGCTGACCGCGCCGGACGCCCCGGAGCAGCCGGTGGCGCACGCCACCGCCGTGTACGCCTTCCCCGGCTGACCGCCCTCCCCGTCCGGCTCCCCTCCGGCCCCCGGACCGGCAGTCGGACCGGCAGTCGGGCCGAAACCCCCGCGCGCGGGCGGTACCGGGCAGTAGCCTCCCCTGGTCGATTCGATCCCGACCCATCGAGCAGGTCCGCACCGGGCTGGACCGGATCCTGGGCGAGCTGCGGGCGGCGGCGGGCCCGCACACCCGGATCGTCGGGATGAACCCGTACGACCCGTTCCTGGCCGAGCTGCCCGAGCACCACCACAACTGACGCTCCGTCAGGAGCGGGCTGCGGCTCTCGGGTGGCGGCGATCAGGAAGTCCTCGCCGGTGGAGGGCCGCAGGCCGTCCGGCCGGTCGGCGGGGTCAGCGCGCGGTGATGGTGGTGACGAACTCGGCGAGCCGCTCCTGCGAGAGGTGGCGGGCGATGTCCGCCTCGCTGATCATGCCGACCAGCTGGTGGTCGGGGTGGTTGATCACCGGCAGCCGGCGCACCCGGCGCTCCTCCATGACCTCCAGCACCAGGTCGGCCTCCTCGTCCTCCTCGATCACCATCGGGCGTCCGGCGGCGAGTTCGACGCAGCGCACGGTGGCGGGGTCGAGTCCCTCGGCGACGCACTTGAGGACGATGTCCCGGTCGGTGAGGATGCCGAGCAGTTTCTGCTGCTCGCCGCAGATCGGCAGCGCGCCGACGCCCCGGTCGCGCATCAGCCGGGCGGCTTCGGCGAGCGTCTGGTCGCCGGTGACGCACTCCGCTCCGGGGTGCATGATCTCTTTCGCGGTCGTCATGGCCGGACCTCCCGGGGTGGCTGGCGCACGGCGGTCCCGTGCACGGTACGTCCGTCCCTCCATGCTCGCCCCGGGCCGGGTGGGCCCGCCACCGCAGGCGCGGGCCGGTCAGGCCGCGTGCGGCGGGGCGGGCCGCAACGGCCCCTGCCCGTCGACGAGTTCGACGGCGGCGGCGTCCTGCGGGAGTTCCAGCTGCTCGACGCCCCGGGGCTCCGCCTCCGGGTCCGGCCGGGCCGCTCCGGCGGCCTCGGCGGCCTGGGCGGCGGCCCGTTCGGTGGAGCTCTCCAGGAAGCGCAGCAGCTCCACCGGGAACGGCAGCACCAGGGTGGAGTTCTTCTCCGCGGCGACCTCCACCACCGTCTGCAGCAGCCGCAGTTGGAGCGCGGCGGGCGTCGCGGACATCACCTTCGCGGCCTCCGAGAGCCGCGCGGACGCCTGGAACTCGCCGTCGGCGGTGATGATCCGGGCCCGCCGCTCCCGGTCGGCCTCGGCCTGCCGGGCCATCGAGCGCTTCATCGACTCGGGCAGCGCCACGTCCTTGATCTCGACCCGGTCGATCTGGATGCCCCAGCCCAGCGCCGGGCTGTCCAGCATCAGTTCGAGCCCCTGGTTGATCGGCTCCCGGTTGGCCAGCAGGTCGTCCAGCTCGCTCTTGCCGATGATCGACCGCAGCGAGGTCTGCGCGACCTGCGACATCGCGAACCCGTAGTCCTGGACGTCGACGATCGCCTTCACCGGGTCGACCACCTTGAAGTACACCACCGCGTCCACCCGGACGGTCACGTTGTCCCGGGTGATGCCCTCCTGGGCGGGGATCGGCATCGTGACGGTCTGCACGTTCACCCGCCGCAGCCGGTCCGCCACCGGCCGGATCCGGGCCAGCCCCGGGCCGCGCACCTCGTCCAGCACCCGGCCGAACCGGAACACCACCCCGCGCTGGGTCTGCTGCACCAGCCGCACGCTCAGCCCCGCGTACACCGCCAGCACCAGCAGCAGCGCGATCAACGCGTCGACCACGATCATCGCCGTCACCTCGACCCGATCGGCGCCCGGACCGCGCCCGGACCCGTACCTCCACGCTACTCCGCGCCCTCCCCTCCCGGGCCGGGCACCGACCGTAGGATTCCGGGCATGGAACCGCCCTCGGACTTCTCCCCCGCCGTCCTGGCCCCGCAGACCCGGAGCATCGCCGAGCTGGACGAACTGGTGGTCCACTGCCGGGCCTGCCCCCGGCTGGTCGCCTGGCGCGAGGAGACCGCGCTGGTCAAGCGCCGGGCCTTCCAGGACCAGGAGTACTGGGCCCGGCCGATCCCCGGCTTCGGCCCCTACGACGCCAGACTGGTGCTGGTCGGCCTCGCCCCCGCCGCGCACGGCGGCAACCGGACCGGCCGGATCTTCACCGGCGACCCCTCCGGGGACCTGCTGTACGCCTCGCTGCACCGGCTCGGCCTCGCCAACCGGCCGGAGTCCACCTGGCGCGACGACGGCCTGCGGCTGCACGGCGTCCGGATCACCGACCCGGTGCGCTGCGCCCCGCCGGAGAACAAGCCCACCAACGCCGAACGCGACACCTGCCGCCCCTGGATCGTCCGCGAGTTCGAGGAGATGCGCCCCACCGTCCGCGCCGTGGTCGCCCTCGGCGGCTTCGCCTGGCAGGCCCTCCTCCCGGTCCTGGCCGCCGCCGGCTGGCAGGTCCCCCGCCCCAAGCCGGTCTTCGGCCACGGCGCGCACGCCGTCCTCCCCGCCACCGACGGCGGCCCCGAGATGCACCTCTTCGGCTGCTTCCACGTCAGCCCCCGCAACACCTACACCGGCCGCCTCACCCCCGCCATGGTCGACGACCTCCTGCGCGAGGCGGCCACGACCGCCGGGCTGTAGCGGCGTGCGTTCAGGGGCCCGGGGAACGGCGGGTCGATGCTGCTGACGGCCGGAGCCCGTCGAAGTGTCCGTGCTGCTGCGTGTCTTCAAGAGAACCCGAAGCCGATGCGCGCTACGGCAGTGAACCGCTCGCAGACCGGGCCTCGCCGTTCCCCGAGCCCCTGATGGTGCTCTCCGCTCAGCGGAGCTTCTTCGGTCGGCGGGCGGCCTGCTCCCAGACCTGCGGGAGCAGCTCGCGGGCGAAGCCGAGTTCGGCGGTCTGGCGGCCGTAGAGGGCGCCGTAGCCGAAACCGCCGTCGGAGAGGGTGCGGAGGGTGTCACGGGCGACGACGGCGTCCTGGTGGCGGCCGAGGACGTCCTGGAGGGCTTTCATCCGGCGGGTGAAGGCGCGGGCGGGCCGGCCCGCGGTCTCGCCGGCGTAGCGGGCGCGTTTGGCGGCCTTGCGGGCGTCGTGCAGGGCGCGTTCGAGGGCGGGGCCCTCGGGGGTGCGGCGGGCGGCGTCGATCCGTTCCGCGGTGCGGCGGTGTTCGCGGCGCAGGGTGCGGGTGAGTTCGGGCCCGTAGGGCTTCGCGGCGCGGGAGTTGAGCGGCGGGTCGACGGCGAGGGCGGTGAGGGTGGCGAGCAGGTGCCGGAAGGGTTCGCCGTCGAGGGCGGCGAGGGCGCGGGTGCGGGCGTCGCGGGTCTCGCGGGCGGTCCAGGCGGCGAGTTCGGCGAGGACGCGTTCGCGGTCGGCGCCGGGGGGCAGTTCGCGGGCCTGGGCGAGCAGGCGGGCGCCGAGCACTTCGGTGTCGCGGGCCGGTCCGAGGGCCCGGCCGAGGCGGCGCAGTCCGTCCTCGGCGGCGGTGTGGTCGCCGCGCAGGTGGCGCCGGTGGGTGCGCAGGGCGCTGCGCAGGCGGCGGGCGGCGACCCGCATCCGGTGGACGGCGTCGGGGCGGTCGGCGCGGACGTCGGGTGCGAGGGCGGCGAGTTCGGCGGTCTGGGTGCGCAGGCGTGCGGTGACGGCGTCTCCCGCGCTGCGGTGCGTCCGGTGGGCCACGTGGTCACGTCCTTCCGTGCCCTCCCAGGGTAGGCCGGTTCGGGGTGGGACGGTCACGAACGCTCCGGGCGGCGCGGCGCGCCGGGGGTCTGCTGTGGGCTAAACGGGAGGCTGTGGGCGGGGCGGGTGCGCAGACTGGTCGGCATGGATGTCATCGAGGTGCTGCCCGGTCTGCGGATGCTGGTCCTCCCGGTCGGGGCGGCCTACTTGTGGTCGGACGGTCGGGAACTGACGCTGGTGGACAGCGGGCCGGTGGGGTTCGAGGAGCAGGTGGCGGCGCTGGTGGAGTCGGTGCCGGGCGGGGAGCTGGCGCGGATCGTGCTGACCCACTGGCACGAGGACCACACCGGCGGCGCGGCCCACCTGGCGGCGCGGTTCGGGGGCGTGCCGGTGGTGGCGCACCGCCTGGAGGCGCCGGTGATCCGGGGCGAGGAGGTGGGGGCGCCGCCGGTGCTGGAGGAGTTCGAGCGTCCGATCCGGGCCTCGGTGCCGGACCTGCCGCCCGCGCCGCCGTGCCGGGTGGACGTGGAGGTCCGGGACGGCGACGTGCTGCCGTTCGGCGGCGGGGCCCGGGTGCTGGGTGCGCCGGGGCACACGGACGGTTCGCTGGCGCTGCACCTGCCGGGTCCGGACCTGCTGTTCACGGGGGACGCGGCGGCCAACATGGGGGAGACCATGCTGGGCGTGTTCAACACCGACCGGGCCCAGGCGATCGCCTCGCTGCACCGGCTGGCCGGACTCGGCGCCGCGAACGCGGTGTTCGGGCACGGGACGCCGCTGGTCGGGAACGCGGCGGAGGGTCTGAAGGCGGCGTCGGCGGCCTTCAGGTGAGCCGCTGAGCCCGCCGGGCCGCGGGGGCGCCCGGGCCCGGGCGGTGCGGGCCCGGGAGTGGCGTCAGGCGCTCTTCGGGGCGAGGCCCTGTTCGGCGAGCCAGTCGAGCTGCTTGAGCGGGGTGGAGCCGTAGCCGCCGCCGTGGTCGGCGAAGTTCCAGACCTCGATGGCGGCGGGGCCGCCGTAGCGGTGGTAGGCGGCGAAGACGGTGGAGGGCGGGCAGACCGGGTCCATCAGGCCGACGCTGAACAGCGCGGGGGCGCTGGCCCGGGGGGCGAAGTGGACGCCGTCGAAGTGGTCGAGGGTGGCGAGGGTCTGCTCCTCCTTCTCCCGGCTGTGCCAGCGCAGGTACTTGGCGATCTCGGGGTAGGGGCCGTCGCCGGTGATCCGCACGGCGCGCCGGAAGTGGCACAGGAACGGGACGTCGCTGAGCAGTGCGGCGACCTGTCCGGGGGCGAGGGCGGCGACGGCGAGGGCGAGGCCGCCGCCCTGGCTGGCGCCGGAGACGATCGCCCGGGCCGGGTCGGTGCCGGGCAGGTGCGGGAGGGCGTCGAGGGCGCGGACGCAGTCGGTGATCAGGCGGCGGTAGTAGTAGTTCTCCGGGGAGTCGATGCCGCGGGTCATGAAGCCCTCGGCCCACTGGGTGCCGTCGCCCTCGCCGTGGTCGGGGGTGTCGTGGCCCTGGCCGCGGCTGTCGACGACCAGGTGGGCGTAGCCGGCGGCGGGCGGCAGCAGGTGTTCGCCGGGCAGGGCGCGGCCGCCGCTGTAGCCGATGTACTTGACGATGACGGGCAGCGGTTCGGTGGTGCGGCGGGGCAGGATCAGCCAGGCGGCGACGGGTTCGCCGCGCCAGCCGGGGAAGCGGACGTCGTACACGTCGAAGGCGGTGAGCCGGGTGTCGGTGCGCAGCCGTGCGGTGACGGGGCCGTCGGCGGCGCGGGCGCCGGCGAGGGTGTCGGCCCAGAAGGCGTCGAAGCCGGCGGGGGCCGTGAGGTCGGGGCGGTAGGTCCGGAGGTCGTCGAGGTCGAGGTCGGTGAGCGGCACGGCGGTTCAGCTCCGGGTGGGGTCGAGGTGCAGGGGGGTGGGGTGGCCGGCGCGCAGGTCGAGGCGGACCGGGGGCCGGTCGGGGTCGGTGCCGAGGTGAACGGTGATGCTGCGGTCGGTGTCGGCGGTCAGGACGGCGTCGACCCGGCCCTCGGCGGTGTCCCAGTCGAGGGTGGTGAGGGTGGTGCGGCAGCGGGTGCGCAGGCCGCGGACGGTGCCGCGGGGCAGGTGCGCGGGCGGGGCGGGGAGCAGCACGATGCGCTCGGGGGTGGAGTGCAGCAGCGCTTCGATCAGCACGCCGGGGAGGGTGTGGGCGGCGTCGGCGTTGTAGACGTCGAGGTGCGGGTAGTGCGAGCTCATCAGCGAGGGGTGGAAGAAGCGGCCGTGCAGGACGGCGTCGAGGGCTTCGCCGAGCAGGTCGGCGTCGCCGAGCCGGGCGGCGATCAGGGCGCGGTGCAGGTGGCCGTGGGCGGAGTGGTTCTCGCTGCCGCGCAGGTGCAGGGCGCGGTGGGCGGCGGCGGCGAGGTCGGGGGTGTCGAGGGGGTTGATCTCGCCGAGCGGCCAGACCGGGTGCAGGTGGCTGAGGTGCCGGTGCTCCTGGTTGTCGGGGGCGGCGGGCCAGGCCCATTCGGCCAGGGCGCCTTCGGGGTTGATCCGGTAGGGGGGCAGTCGGTCGGCGAGCCGGTGGTGGCCGGTGGCGGTGAGGGTGTGGCGGGCGGCGGCGAGGTCCATGGCGGCGTTGACGCTGATCGGGCTGTCGGCGCCGCGGGGGGTGTTCTCGGGCGAGTAGGAGGGGACGAGCAGCAGGCGGCCGTCGGGGCCGGTGCGGGTGAGGAAGGCGCGGTAGAAGTCGGCGGCCTCGGCGAGCGCGGGGCGGACGAGTTCCCGGTCCGTGGCGGTGTCGCCGGTGGTGTCGACGTGGTCGAGCAGGGGTTGCAGCAGCCAGTGGGCGCCGGCGGTCCACAGGTGCAGCGGGTAGTCCTCGCTGTAGTGGTAGGCGTGGCCGGAGCGGCCGTCGGTGTGGGCGGGGGCGACGATGCCGGGCAGGCCGAACAGCCGGCGGGCGTTGCTCCGCCAGTCGTCCAACTGGCGTGCGACGAAGGCGGCGTGGGCGTGGCTGACTTCGGGGAGGGCGGCCGCGGCGGCGGAGGAGACCTGGAGGTTGAGGTTGGCGTCGCAGGTGAGGGCGCCGCTCCAGGCGGTGTCCCAGGAGCCGGTCCACAGGCCGGTGAGCCGGGGCGGCAGGACGCCGGCGGAGCTGAGCAGGTGGTGGCGGCCGGCGTCGAAGAGCCGTTCCAGCAGGGCGGCCCGGTGTTCGTCGGGGTCGGCGAGCAGGGCGGATCCGGGCAGGGCGCGGTGTTCCTCGGGGGCGCCGAGGTCGAGGTCGACCCGGTCGTAGGCGGGGGTGTGCCGGGCGAGGTGGCGTTCCAGCAGTTCGGGGTACGGGCGGTCGGGGAGGGCGGGCGGCTGCGGGTCCTCCCAGGGGTGGACCCGGGTGAGCAGCAGGATCTCGGCGCAGCCCTCGGCGCGGACGGCTTCCCCTTCGGCGCGCAGGGTGCCGCCGGTGGCGCGGAGGTGCGTCCAGCAGGTGTAGCCGGTGCCGGAGTCGCCGGGGTGGCGGACGTCGGTGCGCAGCACGGCCCCGCCGGGTTCGGCCGTGGCGGCGGTGCGGACCTCCAAGTCGCCGGGAGCGCCGTCGAGTTGCCAGTGGTGGGTCAACTCGACGTCGCCGGTGCGCACTTCGCGGTGGACGATCAGGTCGTCGGCGCGCGAGGCGAAGGTTTCGGCGCGCCGGCCGTCCCAGCGGGTGGCCAGGACGCCGGTGCGGTGGTCGACTTCGCGCCGGTAGTCGCCGACGGGGGCGGCGGTGCGGCGCAGCCGGAGGGCGAGCGCGGGGTGGAAGGGGCGGACCCACTGGAGCGGTGCGGTGACGTGGCGGGCGACGGCCGCGCGGGCCCGGCCGGTCAGGACGGCGTCCCGCAGGTCCTCCAACTGCCCTGCCAGGTCGGGGGCGAGGGCCCGTTCGCCGCCGTTGGGGCGCAGCAGCAGATGGTGGTTGACGACGATCAGTTCGTCGTGGGTGCGGCCGTGCGCCATGGCGCCGTGGGTGCCGTTGCCGGTGAGGAAGGCGTCCTCCCAGCGGGCGGCCGGGGTGGGTTCCCAACTTCCGCGTCGGCGCGGGCCCTTCATGAGGCGGCCGGGTGCGGGGCGGCCGGGCGCAGGACGGCGGCGCCGTGGCGTTCCAGGGTGAGGGCGCCGGTGCCGGGCTTGCCGGTCAGCAGGTCCTCCCAGTGCCCGGACAGTTCGCAACTGGCCTGCTGGGGGCCGTGGTTGAGCAGGAAGAGCAGTTCGCCGCGGCGGACCGCCTCGACGCCGGCGGGCAGGCCGTCGACGACCGGGCGCAGTCCGGCTTCGCGGGCGGCGCGGGTGAGCAGGGCGCGCAGGGCGTCGGGTTCGGGGCGGGTGGAGAGGTACCAGGCGGTGCCCTCGCCGTGGGTGTGGCGGGTGACGGCGGGGAGTCCGGCGAGTTCGCCGTCCGCGTAGCGGGCCACGGTCTCGGCCCCGGCGGTCTCCAGTTCCTCGGCCCACAGGGAGCCGCGGAAGTCCGCTTCGCCGGTGCACCGCAGGGTCTCGCCCTCGTTCAGCGGCCACCACTGGTGGACGGCGGCGAGGCCGAGCACCTCGCGCAGCCGGGCGTCGACGCCGCCGGGGCGGATCCGGTCCTGGTGGTCGGCGACGCCGGTGAAGTAGCCGACCACCAGGGTGCCGCCGGAGCGGACGTAGTGGGCGAGGTTGTCGAGGGCGGCGTCGGTGAGCAGGTAGAGCGAGGGGACGACGACCAGGCGGTAGCGGCCGAGGTCGGCGGCGGGGTGGGCCAGGTCGGTGGTGTGGTTGGCCTCCCACAGGGCGCGGTGCCAGGCGGTGACGTTCTCCTGGTAGGTGAGCAGTTCGGAGGGGCGGCCGGGCTGCTCGCTCGCCCACCAGGCGTCCCAGTCGTGCAGCAGGGCGACCTCGGCGGTGACGGGGGTGCCGCAGACGGCGGGGCCGAGCCGGTCGAGGTCGGCGCCGAGGGCGGCGGCCTCGCGGTACACCCGGTTGCCGGTGCCGGAGTGCGGGAGCATCGCGGAGTGGAACTTCTCGGCGCCCTGCCGGGACTGGCGCCACTGGAAGAAGCAGATCGCGTCGGCGCCGCGGGCGACGGCCTGCAGCGACCAGAGCCGGTTGAGGCCGGCCGGCTTGGGGCGGTTGACGGGGCGCCAGTTGACGGCGCCGGTGGCCTGCTCCATCAGCATCCAGGGGCCGCCGGCCATCGAGCGGGCGAGGTCCTGGACGAGGGCGCCGTGCTGGGCGCCGAGGGCGTCGTCGGGGTCGGGGTAGATGTCGAGCGCGACGACGTCCTGGCGCTGCGCCCAGGCCCAGCCGTCCTGGCCACGCCAGAACGGCATGTGGTTGGTGGTGACGGGGACGGCGGGGCTGTGCCGGGCGACGATGGCGTGCTCGGCGGTGTAGCACTCCAGCAGGGCGTCGGAGGTGAAGCGGGCGAAGTCGAGCAGTTGGGCGGGGTTGCGGATGTACTGGGCCTGGCGGGGCGGCAGGATCTCCGCCCAGTCGGCGTAGTGCTGGCTCCAGAAGGCGGTGCCCCAGGCGGAGTTGAGTTCCTCCAGGGTGCCGTGCCGGTCCTGCAGCCAGCGCCGGAAGTGGGCGGCGGTCCCGTCGCACCAGCAGTGCGTGCCGTACTCGTTGTTGACGTGCCACATGGTGAGCGCGGGGTGCGCGCCGTAGCGGGCGGCGAGTTGCTCGGTGACGGCGGCGGCGCGGCGGCGGTACTCCGGGGAGGAGGCGCAGAACTGGTTGCGGGAGCCGTACCAGACGGTGGTGCCGTTCTCGGCCCGCGGCAGGGTCTCGGGGTGGAGGTGGCCGAGCCACGGGGGCGGGGAGGCGGTGGGGGTGGCCAGGACGACGCCGATCCCGGCCTCGTGCAGCAGGTCGAGCAGGCGGTCGAGCCAGCCGAAGTCGTAGGCGCCGGGGGTGGGTTCGAGCCGGGCCCAGGAGAACACGCCGACGGTGACGCTGGTGACGCCGGCCTGCCGCATCAGGCGGACGTCCTCGGGCCAGGTCTCCTCGGGCCACTGCTCGGGGTTGTAGTCGCCGCCGTAGAGGATGCGGCCGCGGGTGGCGTCGTTCAGGTCGGGCATGGGGGTGTTCCTGTCCGGTTCAGCGGTCGGGGGAGGTCGGCGGCCCCGGCCGGTGGCCGGGGGGCGCGCCGGGACCTCAGTCCAGGGGCTGGAGTTCGAACCAGTCGAAGTGCGCGGTGCCTTCGGCGGCGTGGAGGCCGATGACGCGGCCGGTGAAGCCGCCGGCCACTTCGGTGGTGAGGTAGCGGCCGTCGAGGGTGGCGAGCACCTCGAAACCGCCGTCGGGCCGCTCGTAGCCGAGGGCGAGGGCGTCGGGGCCGGTGCGCGGGCCGCGCGGGGCGGCGGGGGCGGTCTCGACGCGCAGCACCACGTCGTGGTGCGGGAGTTGCCGTTCGGCGGCGACGGTGATCTGGCCGCCGAGGTGGGTGACGACCCGGACGCTGCGGCCGTCGGCCTCGACGCTGTAGGCGTGTTCGTCGTCGAGGCGGACGGTGAGGCCGCCGGTGCCCTCGGTGGCGTCGAGCCGGGTGCGGGCCCGGACGGCGTGCTGCTGCTGGCGGCGGCCGGTGAAGGTGCCGTCGAAGTGGCCGTCGCGGGCGTGCAGGGTGAGCGAGCCGGGGCGGCGCTCGGTGCTGACGTGGGCGGCGGGGCGGTCGCGGACGGAGAGCCACTGCGGGGGCAGCGGGCCGTCGAAGTCCTCCCGGGTCGGCTCGGCCGGCCAGGGGTGCGACTCCCAGGGGAGGTCCGGGAGTTCGACGGGCACCTCGGCGATCACCGGCCAGTCGTCGACCCAGCTGACGGGCGTCAGGTAGGTCTCGCGGCCGAGCGGGTGCCAGCCGGGGGTGCCGCCCTGCGGACGGACGCCGAGCAGCAGGGCCCACCAGCTGCCGTCGGGGCCCTGGACCAGGTCGGCGTGGCCGGTGTTCTGGATCGGGCTGTGGCTTCCGGCGTGGGTGAGCAGCGGGTTGTCGGGGCAGGGCTCGAAGGGGCCGTCGGGGCGGCGGGAGCGGGCGATCGAGACGCTGTGGGCGCGTTCGGTGCCGCCCTCGGCGATCAGCAGGTACCACCAGTCGCCGATCCGGTACAGGTGCGGCGCCTCGGGGGCCTGCCGGGTGCCGGACCACAGCGGGCGGGGGGCCTCCAGGGCCTTGCCGGTGGCCGGGTCGATCCGCAGCTGGGCGACGCCGGCGACGGTGCACCAGCAGGTGCCGTCCTCGTCCCAGGCCAGGTCGGGGTCGATGCCGGGGACGTCGGGCAGCCGGACGGGGGCGGACCACGGTCCGGCCGGGTCCTCGGCGGTGACCAGCAGGTTGCCGGTGCCGACCTCGGTGGTGATCAGGTGGAACCGGCCGTCGTGGTGGCGCAGGGTGGGGGCGTAGACGCCGCCGGAGGAGGGGGTTTCCGCGGGGAGCGGCAGGTCGGCGAGGGCGTTGCCGATCTGCCGCCAGTGGACCAGGTCGCGGCTGTGCAGGATCGGCACGCCGGGGTGGTACTCGAAGCTGGAGCAGGCCAGGTAGTAGTCCTCGCCGACCCGGCAGACGCTCGGGTCGGGGTGGAATCCGGGGACGACGGGGTTGTGCGGGCGGTCGGCCGGGCCGGGCGCCGGGTTGCTGGCCGTCACGGGCGGCGCTACCTCCTTCGGGCGGGCGGGACGGGGGCGAGCAGCGGTCCGCTGCTCTGCCGGGGGGTCAGGACGGGTGCGAGCAGGACGAGTTCGTCCTCGGGGTCGGTGCCGCGTTCGGCGGCGGCGATCCGGCGCATCACCTGGTCGACGGCGACCCGGCCGAGTTCCTGGGCGGGTCCGGTGACGGCGGTCAGGCCGGGGGCGTACTGCTCGGCGAGCTGTTCGGGGCAGAGCGCGACCACCGAGGCGTCCTCGGGGACGGTGCGTCCGCTGGTGGGCAGCAGTTGCAGCAGCGGGCCGATGGCGTTCTCGTTCTGCACCACGAAGCCGGTGGTGTCGGGGCGGTCGGCGAGGATCCGGGCCAGGGTGCCGGCCGTGGATTCGTAGGTGCCTTCGCAGGGCCGGTGCAGGAATCTCAGGCCGCGTTCGAGGGCGCGCTCCCGGAATCCGGTCAGGGTGCGTTCGGCGTAGCCGGCGTGCCGGTGGTAGACGGCGGGCGCGTAGCCGATGAAGGCGACGTCCCGGTGGCCGAGGTCGGCGAGGTGGTCGGCGCACTGGGCGCCGGCCGCGGCGAAGTCGTGGTCGACGCAGGACAGACCGGAGCTGTCGGCGGGCAGGCCGATCATCGACGCCTGGATGCCCTGTTCGCGCAGGACGGGGATGCGTTCGTCGTCGAGTTCGACGTCCATCAGGATGACCCCGTCCGCCAGGCCGCTGGCGGCGACCCGGCGGACCCCGTCGGGGCCTTCGTCGTTGGTGATCAGCAGCACGTCGTAGCCGTGCTGGCGGGCCGCCATGGTGACCGAGACGGCGATCTCCATCATGATCGGCACGTACACGTCGGTGCGCAGCGGCACGACGAGGGCGATGATGTGGGAGCGCCGTCCGGCGAGCGCGCGGGCGCCGGCGTTGGGGTGGTAGCCGAGCTCCTCGACGGCGTGCTGGACGCGGCGGCGGGTGGCCTCCGAGATCGAGCGCTTGCCGCTGAGCACGTAGCTGACGGTGCTGGGCGAGACGCCCGCGTGCCGGGCCACGTCGGCGAGTGTCACCATGGGTGGGGTTCCTGCTTTCCTGGTCGGTGGGGTGTGCGGCCCCTGTGGCGCCAGGTTACTGACGCCGGGTCGTGCGTTGTTCCCGCTCCGGTTCAGCCCTTGATGGCGCCGGTCAGGACGCCGGTGCGGAAGTGCTTCTGCATGAACGGGTAGACCATGAGCAGCGGCACCAGGGTGAGGACCACGACGGCCATCTGGAGGGTGAGCGGGGCGGTCTGCGAGTTGGCCGCCCCGAAGCCGGAGTTGACGGAGCCGGGCAGGCCGTTGCCGCGGTTGACGTAGGTCAGCAGCACGTACTGCAGCGGCCACTTCTCGGCCGAGGTCGGCATGTAGAGCATCACGTTGAAGAACGAGTTCCAGTAGCCGACCGCGTAGAACAGCGCGATCACGGCGGTGACCGCCCGGGAGGTGGGGAGCACCACGGACCACAGGATCCGCCAGTCGCCGGCGCCGTCGAGGCGGGCGGCGTCGATCAGGTCGGCGGAGGTGGTGGAGTAGAACGAGCGCAGCACCAGGATGTTGAACACCGAGACGGCGCTGGGCAGGATCAGCGACCACCACTGGTCGTAGCCGCCGAGTCCGGTGACCACCAGGAAGGTCGGGATCAGGCCGCCGCTGACGAACATGGTGACGATCAGCAGGGTCAGGATCGGGCGGTGCGCGAAGGACTCGGAGCGGGAGAGGCCGTAGGCCGCCATCACCGAGACGATCATGGACACCAGGGTGCCGACGACGGTGATCGCGAAGCTGACCATCAGGGCGGTGCGGACGGTGCCGTCGCTGAGCATCTGCTGGTAGGCGTCGAAGGTGATGCCGTCGGGCCAGATCACCAGCCCGCCGGCCCGGTTGACGGCGCCGGGGGTGGAGATGCTGGTCAGTCCGATGATCCAGAGCGGGACGGCCACGGCGGCGATCACGCCGGCCAGGGTGATGCCCTTGGCGCCCTGGCCGATCAGGGTGGGCGGTTCCTCCCAGGGGGCCCGCCCGGCCCGGGCGCGGGGGCGGCCGGTCCGGGCCGGGCGGGGCGCGGGGGCGGCGGGCGCCGGCTGTGCGGCGCCCTCGCGGACGGTGGTGGGTGAGTGGCTCATCTGCGGTACAACCCGTCCTCGCCGAAGGCGTGTGCCAGTTTGTTGGCGCCCCAGATCAGCAGCAGCGAGATGACGCTCTTGAAGAGGCCGGCCGCGGCGCCGAAGCTGTAGTTGCCGGTGGCGATGCCGTAGTAGAAGGAGAAGGTGTCGAGCACGTCGGCCGATTCGTGGCCGACCGCCTCGCGCTGGATCAGGAACTGCTCGAAGCCGACGGTCAGCGCGTTGCCCAGGCGGAGCACCAGCATCAGCACGATCACGCCGCGCAGGCCGGGCAGGGTGATGTGCCACATCCGGCGCCAGCGTCCGGCGCCGTCGACCGCGGCCGCCTCGTACAGGTCGGTGTTGATGGCGGCCAGTGCGGCGAGGAAGACGATGATGCCCCAGCCGGCCTCCTTCCAGATCGCCTGCGAGGTGACCAGGAGGGCGAAGGTGTGCGGGTTGGTGGTGATGTCCCAGGGGGCCATGTCGTTCTGCCGCAGGAAGTGGTTGAGGATTCCCGCGCCGCCGAGCATCTGCTGGAAGATCGTGATGGCCAGCACCCAGGAGAAGAAGTGCGGCAGGTAGACCACGGACTGGATGAAGTTGCGCAGCCGTTCGCTGAGCACCGTGTTGAGCAGCAGGGCCAGCGCGATCGGAACGGGGAAGAACAGCACCAGCTGGACCAGGCTGAGCCAGAGGGTGTTCTTCAGCGCCCCCCAGAACAGCGGGTCGTGGAACAGCTGCTGGAACTGCGCGAGGCCGGCCCATTCGCTGTCGCGCACGCCGACCAGCGGGTCGTAGTACTGGAACGCGGTGATCAGGCCGAACAGCGGCGCGTAGTTGAAGATCAGCAGCAGGACCACGGCCGGGACGGTCATCAGCAGCAGCGTCTTGTCGCGCCGCAGCCGGACCCGCCAGTTCAGCCGGACGGCACCGTTCTTGCCGGTGGTCCTCCGGCCTGCGGTGCTCTTACCCCGCTCCGATCGCGCTGTGCTCACTGACCCGTTCCGTACTTGCTCAGGACGTTGTCGGTCATCCACTGCTTGAGGCGGTCGCCGCCGCCGGACTTCCAGGTGGAGATGGCCGCCTGGACGTCGGAGACCTTCTTCTTGCCGTGGTAGCAGTCCTTGATGGTGTCCTCGACGGCCTGCGCGGTGTCGATGGTCGCGATGTTCTGCGGCATCGAGATGTTCATGTTCCAGAACAGCGGCTTGTACAGGTACTTGACGTTGGCGGCCTGGAAGGCGGCGATGTCCTTGGTGACCTGGTCGGCGCCGGGGTTGGAGATGACCGAGGAGGCGGTGGCGAGGAAGGGGTAGGTCTGCGCCTGGACGTCCTTCTTGCCCTCGTCGTTGGCGGTGGGCACGCCGTCGACCCGGGTGTAGTGGGTGCCCTCGACGCCGAAGTTGACCATCGTGTACTCGGCGGAGCCGTACGGCGCGGCCAGGTAGTTGGCGACGGCGAGGAGTTCCTCGATCTGCTCGGGCTTGAGCTTGGCGTTCAGGTAGCTCATCAGGCTGGTGGAGGAGCCCATGAACAGCGACGGGGTGGCGCCGGCCTTCGCGGTGAGGAAGTCGAAGGAGCCGCGCCGGAAACCGGGGGTGGCGGCGGTGCCGGACTGGTGGTCGGCGAGGTTCCAGGCGCCGGTGCCGCCGCCCTGGATCAGGGTCTTGCCCGCGTAGAAGCGGGTGTTGGCGTCGGCGTTGTTGCCGGCGATGGCGTCGGGGTGCAGGTAGCCGGCGGTGGCGAGCTTGTAGTGCCAGTCGAGCGCTTCGAGCAGCTCCGGGGTCTCGTACTTGTGGACCAGCTTGCCGTCGGTGAGCTTCCACTTGTTGGGGACGCCGAAGAACGGGAAGAGGTAGGTCCACACGTCGTCGAAGGCCCAGGTGCCGCCCTTCTCGTCGGTGAGCTCCTTGCCCAGGGCCATCAGGTCGTCGAGGGTCTTGACCTGGTCCGCGGTGATGCCCTTGGGCTCCAGCAGGTCGCGGCGGTAGAAGGTGGTGCCCGCGATGGAGAAGCCGGTGGAGAAGGAGGGGATGCCGTAGAGCTTGTCGCCCCAGATGCCGGCCTGCCAGGCGCCGGTCGGGATGGCGGCCAGGTTCGGGTACTTCTTGATGTTGTCGCCGGCCAGGTGGGGGGTGAGGTCGGCGAACTGGCTGGCGGCGAGCTCGCCGACGTTGAAGTTCGGGTTCCACCAGGTCGGGAGCTGGATCCAGTCCGGCAGCTTCTTGGCCGCGGTCATGGTGGGGATGATGGTGGCGTAGTTGTTGCCGTCGGCGGGCTTCATCTCCATCGTGATGCCCAGGGCCTTGTTCATCGCGGTGTAGAAGGAGTTGCCCGCGGGCGGGACGGTGCCCCACAGCGGAGTGACGGCCGTGTAGCTGCCGCCCTTGCCGGGCACGCCGGTGACCGTGGCGACCGGGCTGGCCGGGTAGGTGAGGAACGCCGGGTCGGTCATCGCGCCGTCCGCGCCGGTGACCGAGGGGATGTCGGCGGCCACGGAGGTGCTGGCGACGAAGGCCGGCAGGGCCGACTTGACGCCGTCGGCGGAGTTCGCGCCGGTCTTGTGCTTCGAGCCGCCGCCCCCGCAGGCGGCCAGCAGGGGGGTCATCACTACTGCTCCGGCGACGGAGACGGCGGCGGTGACGAAGGATCTGCGGTTCAGCTCGGTTCTCATGGTGGGGAGGCCCTTCCGCGGCGCCCTGCACTGGGCGCTGTCGAAGCGCTTGACTGTCGAAGCGCTTGATGTTGCGGCGACACTAACGGCGCGTTTCCGGTTAGACAAGTGCCTGGACAAATTCATTCTCCCCGTTGCTACAGGGAGTTGACATGGTCGATGCTTCGTGTCAGCGTCGATTCGCTTCGACGACCGACCGCACCGCACCATCATCCTGGGGTGAGCCCGTTGAGTTCCCCGTCCTCCTCCGCCGCCGAGACCTCGGCCGAGCGGTACCCGTTCCGCGATTCCGCGCTTCCACTGGACAAGCGCGTCGACGATCTGCTGTCCAGGCTCTCCCCCGCCGAGCGCCTGTCGATGCTCCACCAGTACGCCCCCGCCGTGCCCCGGCTGGGCATCGGCGCCTTCCGCACCGGCGCGGAGGCCCTGCACGGCGTCTCCTGGCTGGGCGTGGCCACCGCGTTCCCGCAGGCCGTCGGCCTCGGCGCGAGCTGGGACGAGGAACTGGTCCGCGAGGTCGCCGAGGCGACCTCGATCGAACTGCGCGCCTTCCACCACCACCGCTCCCCCGCCATCGCCCCCGACCGCGGCCCGAACAGCCTGCAGGCGTGGGCCCCGGTGCTGAACCTGCTGCGCGACCCGCGCTGGGGCCGCAACGAGGAGGGCTACTCCGAGGACCCGGTGCACACCGCCCGCCTCGGCGAGGCGTTCTGCCGCGGCCTGGCCGGCGACGACCCGACCTACCTGCGGGCCGCCCCGGTGCTCAAGCACTTCCTCGCGTACAACAACGAGGACGACCGCTGCACCACCTCCTCCGGCCTGCGCCCGCGCGTCCTGCACGAGTACGACCTGGCGGCCTTCAAGCCGGCCGTCGCCTCCGGCGCGGCCACCGGGGTGATGGCCGCGTACAACCTGGTCAACGGCCGCCCCTGCCACGTCTCCCCGCTGCTGGAGACCGAGTTGCGGCGCTGGGCCGAGCCGACCGGCCGGGAGCTGTTCGTGGTCTCCGACGCCGAGGCCCCGTCCAACCTGGTCGACCCGGAGCACTACTTCGACGACCACGCCGAGGGCCACGCGGCCGCGCTGAAGGCGGGCATCGACTCCTTCACCGACCACGGCGAGGACAGCGAGACCGTCATCGGCCGGCTGCGCGACGCCCTGGAGCGCGGCCTGATCGACCAGGAGGACATCGACCTCGCGGTCCGCCGCCAGTTCGAACTCCGCTTCCGGATGGGCGAGTTCGACCCCGAGCTGGACCCGTACGCGCACATCGGCGCCGAGGTGGTCGACAGCGCCCCGCACCGCGCGCTGGCCCGCCGGGCGGCCGCCGAGTCGACCGTCCTGCTGAAGAACACCGGCCTGCTGCCGCTCACCGACCCGGCGAAGAAGATCGCCGTGATCGGCCCGCACGGCGACGCGCTGTTCGAGGACTGGTACTCCGGCACGCTGCCCTACGCGGTCACCGTCGCCGACGGCCTGCGCGCCCGACTCGCCCCCGCGGGCGGCGAGTTGACCGTGCACGAGGGCATCGACCGGATCCTGCTGCGGGCCGCCTCCACCGGCGAGCCGCTGAACGGCACCGCCTTCGACCTAGGCGACTGGGGCCTGGGCGTGCTCACCCTGCGCGCCGTCGACAACGGGCGGTTCCTCTCGGTCAAGGAGGACGGCTCGCTGGTCGCCGACCAGGCCGTCATCAAGAGCTGGGACGTGCACGAGACCTTCCGGCTGGTCGAGGCGGACGGCGGCGCCGTGCTGCTGCAGTCCGTGCTGACCGGCAGGTACGCGGCCGCCGGCACCCTCGCGGTGACCGCCGAGGACGCCACCGGTGCCGAGCGCTTCACCCGCGAACTGCTGCGCGACGGACGGGCGGAGGCCGTCGCCGCGGCCGCCGCCGCCGACCTCGCCGTGGTCGTGCTCGGCAACCACCCGCTGATCCACGGCCGCGAGACCCTGGACCGCCAGGGCATCGCCCTGCCGCCCGCCCAGGAGGAGCTGCTGCGCGCCGTCGCGGCCGTCCGCCCGGACACCGCGCTGATCGTGATGAGCAGCTACCCGTACGCCCTCGACTGGGCCGACGAGCACCTGCCCGCCGTCCTGTGGAGCTCGCACGGCGGCCAGGAGACCGGGCACGCCCTCGCCGACGTGCTGTTCGGCGACGCCGACCCGGCCGGCCGGCTCCCGCAGACCTGGTACCGCGGCGACGACGAGCTGCCGCACCCGCTGGACTACGACATCATCCAGGCGGGCTGGACGTACCAGTACCACGAGGGCGCGCCGCGCTACCCGTTCGGCCACGGCCTGTCCTACGGCACCTTCCAGTACGGCGAGTTGGAGGTCGAATCGGCCACCCTCGGCCGGGACGGCACCGTCCGGGCCGCGCTGACCGTCAGCAACACCGGCAGCCGCGGCGGCACCGAGGTGGTGCAGCTGTACGTGCGCCCGCTGGGGGCCCGCTACCAGGCGCCGCGCCGCCGGCTGGCCGACTTCCGGAAGATCACCCTCGCGCCCGGCCAGAGCCGCCGCCTGGTCTTCGACCTCCCGGCCGCCGCACACCTGGCCCACTGGGACGTCGCCACCGGCGCGTTCACCGTCGACCCGGGCCGCTACCAGCTGCTCGCCGCCGCCTCCGCGGAGGACGTCCGCGCCACCGCGGAGCTCACCGTCGAGGGCGACGCCCCCGCTCCCCGTGCCGTCCTCGGCCGGCGCACCGGGGCGGCCGACTTCGACGCGCACCGGGGCATCGCCCTGGTCGACGCCACCCGGACCGAAGGCGACGCGGTCACCCCGGCCGGCTCCGCCACCGACGCCGAACTCCTGTTCTCCGCCGTCGAGTTGACGGGTGCCCAGGAGGTCTCGACGGAGGTCGCGCTGGACGGCGCCCTGGCCGGCGCGGACGCCGCCGAGCTGGAGTTCGCGGTGGACGGGCAGGTGCTCGCCACCCTCGCCGTCCGGCCGACCGGCGGCCGCTACGCCTGGACGACCGCCACCGCCGCGCTGGCGGCCGCGCCGCACGGCGTGCACGACCTGCGGGTCACCCTGCGCGGGCCGGTCCGGCTCGCCGCCTTCACCGTCGCCTGACCGCGCCGGTGGACCGACCGCCCCGGGAGCGCGACCCGCTTCCGCCCCCGGGGCCGGGCGGGGCCGCGCCCACGCGCACCTGACCGCCGTGGGCGCGGCCCCGCCGCACCCCGCCTTCCTGCCCTCCCGCTTGGAGATCCCCCCGATGAAGTTCACCGACGGCTACTGGCTGATGCGCCCGGGCGTGACCAACCGCTACGCCGCCGAGGTGGCCGACGTCCGCACCGAGTCGGACCGGTTCACCCTCTGGGCGCCGCTGCGCCGGGTCACCAACCGGGCCGACACGCTCAACTCCCCCCTGCTGACCGTGGATTGCCACTCCCCCGCGGAGGGCGTGATCGCCGTCCGGTTCACCCACCACGCCGGGTCGGTCCGCCCCGGCGGCGGCTTCGAACTGGTCAGCCGCACCGACGGCGCGGGCACGGTGGTCCGGGACGGCTCGGTGGTCGAACTCCGTTCCGGCGCGCTGACCTTGCGGGTGGACACCGAGGGGCCGTGGCGGGCCGACTTCCTCTCCGGCGGCGAGTTGCTCACCTCGCTCGGCGAGCGCGGCCTCGGCTTCGCCGTCGACGCCGACGGCAGGCACCACATGGTGGCCCAACTGGCGCTCGGCGTCGGCGAGTCGGTGTACGGCCTGGGCGAGCGGTTCACCCCGTTCGTCAAGAACGGCCAGACGGTGGACATCTGGCAGGCCGACGGCGGCACCAGCAGCGAACAGGCGTACAAGAACGTCCCGTTCCACCTGAGCAGCCGCGGCTACGGCGTGCTGGTCAACCACCCCGGACGGGTCTCCTACGAGGTGGCCTCGGAGGCCGTCGGGCAGGTGCAGTTCAGCGTCGAGGACCAGTCGATGGAGTTCCTGGTCTTCCAGGGGCCCACCCCCAAGGAGGTGCTGACCCGCTACACCGGCCTGCTCGGCCGTCCCGCGCTGCCGCCCGCCTGGGCGCTGGGCCTGTGGCTGTCCACCTCGTTCACCACCGACTACGACGAGGCGACGGTCACCCGGTTCACCCGGGGCATGGCCGAGCGCGGCATCCCGCTGAGCGTCTTCCACTTCGACTGCTTCTGGATGCGCGGCTACCACTGGAGCGACTTCGTCTGGGACCCGGACACCTTCCCGGACCCGGCCGGCATGCTGGCCCGGCTCAAGGAGCAGGGACTCAAGCTGTGCGTGTGGATCAACCCGTACCTGGCGCAGCGCTCCGAGCTGTTCGAGGAGGGGCTGCGCGAGGGCTACCTGGTGCGCCGCACCGACGGCACGGTCTGGCAGTGGGACCTGTGGCAGCCCGGCATGGCGCTGGTCGACTTCACCAACCCGGCGGCGACCGCCTGGTTCACCGAGCGGCTGCGCCGGCTGCTGCACCAGGGCGTGGACTGCTTCAAGACCGACTTCGGCGAGCGGATCCCCACCGACGTGGTGTGGCACGACGGCAGCGACCCGGAGCAGATGCACAACCTGTACACCCAGCGGTACAACGAGGCCGTCTTCGAGCTGCTGCGCGAGGAGCGCGGCGAGGGCGAGGCGGTGCTCTTCGCCCGGTCCGCGACGGCGGGCGGGCAGCAGTTCCCGGTGCACTGGGGCGGCGACTGCGAGTCGACCTTCACCGCGATGGCGGAGTCGCTGCGCGGCGGCCTGTCACTGGGCCTGTCCGGCTTCGGCTTCTGGAGCCACGACATCGGCGGCTTCGAGGGCACCCCGACCGAGGCGCTGTTCAAGCGCTGGGTGCAGTTCGGCCTGCTCTCCTCGCACAGCCGGCTGCACGGCTCCAAGTCGTACCGGGTGCCGTGGGACTACGGCGAGGAGGCGGTCGAGGTCACCCGCGCCTTCACCCGGCTCAAGCACCGCCTCGCCCCCTACCTCCAGCACGCCGCCCAGGAGGCCCACCTGCACGGCACCCCGGTGATGCGGGCGATGCTGCTGGAGTTCCCCGACGACCCGGCGGTGGCGACGCTGGACCGGCAGTACCTGCTCGGCGGCGACCTGCTGGTGGCGCCAGTGTTCACCGAGGAGGGCACGGTCGACTACTACGTGCCCGCGGGCGTCTGGACGAACGTGCTCACCGGCGACGAGGTCACCGGCCCGCGCTGGGTCCGCGAGCGGCACGGCTTCGACACCCTGCCGCTGCTGGCCCGCCCGGACTCGGTGGTCCCGCTGGCCGCCGACGAGAGCCGCCCGGTCTCCGACTGGGCCGACGGCGTCACCCTGCTGGTGCACGCCTTCGCCGACGGCGCCGTGCGCGAGGTCGCCGTCCCGGAGACCTCCGGCACCGGCACGGCGGCCCGCTTCACCGTCCGCCGCGCGGGCGACCGGCTGCTGGTCTCCACCGACAGCGGCAAGCCCTGGAACCTGCGGCACGCGGGCCGCGAGCACGCCTTCCCGGCGGGCACCACCGAGGCCGAACTGCCGCTGGCCTGAGCGCCGTTCACACTTCCCCGGGGGCGGGGCCGCGCCCCCGGGGAACTCCCCCGCCCGAGCCGCGCAGGCGCGTCCGCGCGAGCCGCACGTCCGCGTGGGCCGCGCACGCACGTCCGCTCGCTGCGGATCCGTCCGGGCCGCGCGTTCGGCCTCCCGTACCCGCTCGGGTCGCGGATCGGCGATGCTGGTGCGCATGCGCGCCGCCCGCCTGATCCGCATGGCCCTCCTGCTCCAGTCCACCCCCGGCCTCACCGCCGCCGAACTGGCCCGGGAGCTGGAGGTCTCCGAACGGACCGTCATCCGCGACGTCCAGGCGCTCCAGGACGCCGGGGTCCCGGTCCGGTCGGAGCGCGGCCGGACCGGCGGCTACCGGCTCGCGCCCGGCCACCGCACCCGGCTCACCACGCTGCACCCCACCGAGGCCGAGACCCTGTACCTGTCCGGCCTGCCCTCCGCGCTGCGCGACCTCGGGCTGTCCGACGCGGCCGACACCGCCCGGCTGAAGCTGTCCGCCACCCTGCTGCCCTCGCTGCGGGCGGCCGCCGAGTCCTCGGCCCGGCGCTTCCACCTGGACGCCCCGGCCTGGTTCCGCGAACCGTCCACCCCCGACCTGCTGCCGGAACTGGCCCGCGCCCTCTGGGCGGACCTGGCGGTCGAGTTCGGCTACGCCCGCCCCGGCCGCGAGCCCGGCGCGCCCCGCCGGGTGGAGCCGTACGGGCTGGTCCTGAAGGCGGGCGTCTGGTACCTGGTGGGCCGGGTCCCCGGTCCGGCGGGGAGTCCGGCCTTCCTGACCCACCGCGCCGACCGGATCACCGCGCTGCGCACGCTCCCGGACGGGGCGTTCACCCGCGATCCGTCCTTCGACCTGGCCGCGTACTGGCAGGAGCACAGCGCCCGGTTCGCCCGCTCCCTGCTGCGCGCCGCCGTCACGCTGCGGCTCACCCCGGAGGGCGCGCGCCGCCTGCCCGGGGTCACCGACCCGACCGCGGCCGGCCGGGCGCTGGCCGCCGCACCGGCGCCGGACCCGGAGGGCCGCGTCACCCTCGAACTCGCCGTGGAGTCCGAGGAGATCGCGTTCGCCGAACTGGTCCGGCTCGGCGCGGACGCCGAGGTGCTCGCCCCGCCCGCCCTCCGCGCCCGCTTCGCCCGGCACGCCCGGTCCCTCGCCGCGCTCTACCGCGACGCGGCAGCGGAACCGGACGCGGACCCGGACGCGGACCCGGACCCGGGCGCGGAGCCGGGCGCGGAGCCGGGCTCAGGCCCCGCCGGTTCTCAGCGGTAGTCCTCCGCCGAAACCGGGTGCCCCTGCTCCCCCTGCTCCTCCCGCTTCCCCTGCTCCTCCAGCGCCGCGAAGTACGCCCAGGCGTCCGGCCGGCTGCCGTCCGCGTCCGTGACGCCGTAGACCCGGGCGAGTTCGGCGCTGGAGGTGGACTTCCGGTTCCACCGCTCGGCCCGGCGCGGGTCGGCGGCCAGCGCGGCCACCCCGCGGGCGAGGTACTGCGGCGATTCCGCGATCGCGAAGGTCGGCTCGACGGCGATGACGTCCCGCCAGCTCCGCTCCGCCGCGCCGAAGTGCGCGAGCATCTGCTCGGAGCGCAGGAAGCCCGGCGTCACGCAGACCGCCGTGCCGCCGTACTCCGCCAGTTCCCGGCCCAGCCCGTAGGCCATCCGGATCGGGGCGTTCTTCGCCAGGTCGTAGTAGAGGTTCTCCCGGTACCGGCGGTTGTACTCCGCCGTGCCGTCGGTGACCTCCACCAGCACCGGCCCGTCCGAGCGCACCAGCAGCGGCAGGCCGAGCGCCGCCGTGACGACGTGCGAGCGGACGCCGAGCTCCAGGACCCGCAGGCCGTCGGCGAGCGGGGTCTCCCAGCTCTTCTTCCCGAAGATCGACCCGGCCGTCAGGTGCTCGCCGCCCCACAGGTCGTTGACCAGGACGTCGAGGTGCCCGTGCTCCGCCTCGATCCGCCCGAACAGTGCCCGCACCTGCTCCTCGTCCAGGTGGTCGGTGGGCACCGCGATCCCGGTGCCGCCGGCCGCCGTCACCAGTTCCCCGGTCTCCTCGATCGTCTCGGTCGTCCGGCCGACCTCGCTCACCCGGGCGCGGGTGGTCCGCCCGGTCACGTAGACCGTCGCGCCCGCCCGGCCGAGTTCCACCGCCAGCGCCCGGCCGGCGCCCCGGGTGGCGCCCGCGACCAGGGCGATCCGGCCGGTCAGCGGGCGGGCGGGGAGGCTGTCGCGGGAGCGTTCACCGGCATCGTTCATGTTCTCCATGCCTTCAACGATCGACCCCAAAGGTGACAGAACGCGTCACCTTTCTTTTCTTCACCATTCGATCACGTCCCCAGCGATCGGCGCGTCCGGGGGCGCGTCCGCGAACTCGACGTCGGAGGCCGGTCCCGTCCGCTCCAGCGCCGCCGTCCACTCGGCCATCCGCTCGGGGTCCACGAAGCCGCCGAAGGACACCGGCGCCCCGGGGGCGAGCGTGAGTTCCGCGTACGCGCACTCGACCCGGTACTCGTCCGAGGCCGACCTGCGCACCCGCCATCCGGCCCGGTAGAACGCCTCGGCCGCGCTCCGCGCGTCGGCCGCCCCCGGCAGGAAGCCCCACACGTTGTCGCCGAGGCCGATCCGTTCGAGGGCGGCGGCGTCCAAGCGCGGCCCGTCCGTCCCGCCCGAGGTGAAGTCCATGCCGGAGGCTACCGAACGGGCGGCCGCCCCCGCCGCCGGTTTCGGCCCGCGGCCCGGCTCACCGCGCTCACCGCCCGTCGTCGCCCGGTTCCCCGGGCAGCAAGCCGCCGTTGACGGCCCGCCGCCACAGGCGGTGGCGCCACTCGTCCGTCTCCGGATCGGGGCGGACGGTCACCGCCGGACCGGGGCCGGTCTCGATCAGGTGCAGCAGCGTCCAGGCGACGCCGTAGCAGTCGTCGGGGCCGAAGCAGTCGGCCAGGGCGGCCGCCTCCTCCGCCGTGACCGGCCGCGGGATCGCCTCGATCTGCCCGCCCCGCCGGTCGATCTCCGCTTCCTCCGCGTCCCAGTCGGGCAGTGGGCCGTCGGCGGCGAACGCCCGCACTTCAGGTCTCATGACCCCATTCTCCTGCCGGGCGTTCGCCCGTCGACCACCCTTCCCCGCCGGGTCCTTCCGCGTCCGTCTGGTTCCCCGCCAAATCCAACAGCACTTATACAAGCACTGTTACGATTGCGCCATGACCGAGAACCCGTCTCCCGGCACCGACCCCACCGAGCAGAGCCTGTGGCGCCCGCTGCGCCTGCTGCAGGACGCGATCGAGGCCGACATCGCCCGGGTGTACGCCGAGGCACCCGTCGAGGGGCTGCGGTCGAGCTTCGTGATGGAGCTGCTGCGACTGCACGCCCGCGGGCCGATGACCATCACCGAGCTGGCCGAGTCGGTGCACCGCACGCATTCGGCGCTCAGCCAGAAGGTGGCCGCGATGCGGCGGGCCGGGTGGGTGGAGACGCTGCCGGGGGAGGACGCCCGGAGCAAGCGGGTCGCGCTGACGCCGAAGGCCCGGGAGGTGGTCGGGCGGCTGGCGGCCGAGTGGGAGGCCACCGAGGCCGCGCTGGTCGAGCTGGAGGCCGAACTGCCGTACCCGCTCAGCCGGGTGGTGGCGGACATCGAGCAGGCGCTGGCCCGCCGTGGCTTCCACGACCGGCTCACCGCGAAGCTCGCCGAGGACCCGCGGTGGCGGTGACCGGACGGCGGCTGCTGCTCGACCTCGCCCCGCTGCGCGGTTCGGCGGCGTTCCGGCGGCTCTGGACCGGCGGGGCGATGTCCGGCTTCGGCAGCCAACTGGCCCTGGTCGCAGTGGTGTTCCAGGTCTGGGAGGACACCCGCAGTACGGTGTGGACCGGCGCGGTGGGCCTGGCGCAGGCGTTGCCGCTGCTGCTGCTCGGGATGTTCGCGGGCGCGCTGGTGGACCGCGCGGACCGGCGGGCGCTGTACCTGCTGTCCGTCGCCGGGCAGGCGGGGTGCGCGCTGCTGCTCGCCGCGCAGGCGGTGCTGGGGTACTTCCCGGCCGCCGGGGTGATCGGGCTGGTGGCCGGGCAGTCGGTGTTCGCCACCGTCGCGGGCCCGGCCTCCCGGACGTTCCTGCCCCGGCTGCTCCCGCCCGAACAGCTGGCGGCGGGCCTGGCCCTGAACCGCGTCGCCTTCCAGGGCGCGATGCTGCTCGGTCCCGCGCTGGGCGGCCTGCTGCTGGCGGGCGTCGGCGCGGGCGGCTGCTACCTGGTCGACGCGCTGAGCTTCGCGGCCGCCCTGTACGCGGTCTTCCGGCTGCCGCCGATGCGCCCGGACGCGGCCGAACGGCCGGCCGACCGGACCGGATCGCGCGACGTCCGGGAGGGGCTGGCGTTCCTGGCCCGGACGCCCGTCGTCCGGGCCGCGCTGCTCACCGACCTGGCCGCCACCGTGCTGTCGATGCCGATCAGCCTGTTCCCGCTGGTCAACGCGGAGCGCTTCGACGGCGGGCCGCGCACCCTGGGCCTGTTCCTGAGCGCGATCGCGGTGGGCGGTGTCGCCGCGTCGGTCTGCTCGGGGGCGTTCACCCGGCGGCCGAACCAGTCGGCGGTGATGCTCGGCGCCGCCGCGACCTGGGGCGTCGCGCTGGCACTGTTCGGCCTGGTGTCCGACCCGTGGGCGGGGCTGGCGCTGCTCGCGCTGGCCGGCGCGGCGGACACCGTCTCCGTGGTCGCCCGCGGCACCGTCGTCCAACTGCACACCCCGGACCGGCTGTTGGGGCGGGTCGGGGCGGCCGAGCAGATCGTCGGACAGGCCGGCCCGGACGTGGGCAACCTGCGCGGCGGCCTGGTCGCCTCCGTGACCTCCGGCAGCACCGCCCTGGTCAGCGGCGGCCTGCTCTGCGTCGCCGCCGTGACACTGATCGGGTGCGGCACCCCGGGGCTGCGCCGCACCGGGGGAGCCGCCCCGGGCCGCCCGCCCGGCTCGACCACCCCCGATCTCCCGTTCGACTGAGCGGCGTTCGAACTGATCACCGACTCCACCGCACCCGTGTGGGTGATGACCGCCGTCACCCGCACGGGTAACGTCAATGTGCGTGTGCGCAGGAGGGCAGCAGCCCGATCCGCGCCCGATTCCCCCTCCTTCCCTTCCCCTCTCCGCGCCCTCCGGGCCGGTGCGCGCCGCTGCGCGCGTTCCCCTGCTTCCAAGTGTCGCTCTGTGTCGAGGAGTTGCTTTGGTCGAGCACTGCGCTTTCGTGTTCCCCGGCCAGGGGGCCTACCTGCCGGGCGGGTTGGCCCGGCTCGCCGAGGACGAGCCGCTGGTCTCGGAGACCCTGCGGGAGCTGGACGCGGCCGCGGCCCGGCTCGGCCGGTCCGCCCCGTCCCGGCTCCTGCTCGACGAACGGGCCCCGGCCCTGGAGGAGTTGGTCCGGGACCGCCCCGCCGAGCTGCACCTGGCCCTGTTCGCCGCCGGGACGGCCCTGTTCCGACTCCTGACGGAACGTCACCACCTGCTCCCGGACGTCCTGTTGGGCCACAGCTTCGGTGAGCTGGTCGCCCTCACCGCCGCCGGGGTGTACGACCCGGCGGACGGGCTGGCCCTGGTGGCCGCGCGCGACGAGGCGTTCGCCGCCCGGCCGCCGGAGCCCGGCGGGATGCTGGCCCTGGAGCTGTCCGCCACCCGGACGGAGGCCCTGCTGTGCGGGCTCGGCGAGTGGGAGGTGACGGTGGCCGCCGACAACAGCCCGCGCCAGTGCGTGGTCTCCGGCCCGACCGGGGCGCTGGAACGGGTGCGCCGACAGGCCGGGGCGGTGGGCGTCCGGGCCGGCCTGCTGTCCGTCCCGTACGCCTTCCACCACCGCCTACTGGCCCCCGTGGCGGGCGAGTTCAGCCACCGGGCGGGCGCGCTGCGGGCCGGGCCGGCCCGGCACCTGCTGCACTCGGCGATCCTCGGCCGGCGGGTGGACGGCGACGACGCGGTCGCCGAACTGGTCGCCGCGCACCTGGTGCGCCCCACCCGGTTCACCGACGCGGTGCGCCTGCTGCACGCGCAGGGCGTGGAACTGTTCGTGGAGTGCGGCCCGCGCGGCGTGCTCAGCGCCCTGGTGACGGCAACGGTGCCCGGCGTCCGGACGTTCGCACCCCTGCGCCGCCGGACCAGCGGCCCCGAACTCGCCGCCGAGATAGCCGCGTTGAACGCCGACCGCCCCGCACCGCCCCCGCCCTCGCCGCCGCTTCCGCCCCCGCCCCCGCCCCCGTTTCCGGCAGCCGCGTCCGCGTCCCCGCCCGCACCCGTCCGGGCCCGCGAACCGGTCGCCGACTCCCTGCCCGAACCCGGTGAAGTCGTGTCCGTCCTGCGGGAGTTGTACGCGGTGGCGCTCGGCTACCCGCCCGAGGTGCTGACCGGGGACGCCGACCTGGAGGCCGACCTGGGCGTCGACTCGATCAAGCAGACCGAGCTGTTCGCCCAGGCCGCCGCCCGCTTCGGCCGCACCCTGCCGGAGGAGGGCTCCCGGCTGACCAGCCACACCACCCTGGACGCGCTGGCGGAGCTGCTGCGCACCCTGCCCACCGCCCCGGGGGTGTCGGCATGAGCGGCGCCCCGAACCGACCTGGCGGCACCGCGCAGGACCTGACCGGCAAGGTCGCGCTGGTCACCGGCGGCGGCAAGGGCGTGGGGGCGGCGATCAGCCGCGAACTGGCCGCGCGCGGCGCCCTGGTGGTGGTCAACCACTTCCACTCGCCGCAGGCCGCCGAGGAGACGGTCGCCGCGATCCGGGCAGCGGGCGGGCGGGCCGAGGCGCTGCGGGGCAGCGTCGCCAAGCCCGAGCAGGTGGCGGCGGTGTTCGCCACGCTGGCCGAACGGCACGGCGGCCTGGACGTCCTGGTGAACAACGCGGCGCGGGGCGTGTTCGCCCGCTACGACGACCTCACCGAGACCGAGTGGCAGCGGGCGCTGGACACCAACCTGCACGGCGCCCGCCGGTGCGCGCTGGCGGCGGCGCCGCTGATGGCCGCCCGGGGCGGCGGGTCGATCGTGAACGTGTCCTCCATCGGCGCGGGGCTGGCGATGGACAACTACCTGCTGGTGGGCGTCTGCAAGGCCGCCCTGGAGGCGCTCACCCGCTACCTGGCCGCCGACCTGGGGCCGGTCGGCATCCGGGTGAACACCGCCTCGGCCGGGCTGCTGGACAACCCGACGGCCGCACTCTTCCCGGACGCGGACGCCCTGCGGGCGACCTGTGCGGCGGCCGCCCCGCTCGGCGGGGTCGGCCGCGAGGAGGACCTGGCCCGACTGGTGGCCTTCCTCGCCTCGCCGCAGTCGCGCTGGATCTCGGGACAGTGCCTGCTCGCCGACGGCGGGCTCTCGGTCGGCCGGGCCATGCTCACCCCCCGAAGCCCCGATCCCACCAAGGCGGTTGAGCCCACCCCGGCCCCCACCACGACTCCCGCCCCGGCCCCCACCACGACCCGCGCCCCGGCGTCCGCTCCGGTGCCCTTCCTGGCCCCTTCCGCCCCCGTCCGGGGCGCCGACCGGACGGTCGCCGTGGTCGGCACCGGCCTGGTCGCCCCGGGAGCCGGTGACCCGGAGGAGCTGTGGCAGCGGCTGGTGGAGGGCGTCCCGCAGTTCGGCGAGCCCGGCGAGCGCTTCCCGCTGGAGCACTTCTGGTCCGCCGGGGACGCGCCGGACCGCACCTACAGCCGGGTGGCCGGCTACCTCCGTCCGGCGCCCGACCCCGCCGAGGACTTCCTCACCGCCTGGACGCGCACCGCACTGCTCCAGTGCGGCGCGCCGACGCTCGCCGCCCGCGAGGGAGTTCGCACCGCCTGCTTCGCCGGGGCCTGGGCCGAGGGGTCGCAGCACCTGGAGGAGAGCGTGCTGGTGGAGGCCGCCGTCACCGGCCTCGCCGCGCACTGGCCCGGCCCGTCCGACCTCCCGCCGGCGACCCTGCGGGCCCGGCTGCGGCACCGGCTGCGCGCCGCCTACCGGCACGCGGGGCCCCCCGGGGAGCACCTGCCGCTCGCCGCCGTCCGCACCGCCGTGGCCGCGCTGCTGCCGGGACCGGTGCCCGTCCAGGTGGTCGACACGGCCTGCTCCTCCGCCCTGTACGCGATCGACCTGGGTGCCCGGGCGCTGCTCGACGGCGAGTGCGAACTCGCGCTGTGCGGCGGGGCGTTCTCGCTCGGGCCGCGCTACAGCGTGCTGTTCTCCCGACTGCGCGGGCTGAGCCGCTCGGGTGCGGTGCGGGCCTTCGACGCGGACGCCGACGGGGTGCTGTTCTCCGACGGGGCGGCGTTCGTCGCGCTCAAGCGGCTGGACGCGGCGCTGGCCGACGGCGACCGGGTGCTGGGCGTCCTGGCCGGGTTCGGCGCCGCCTCGGACGGGCGGGGCCGGGCCGTGCACGCGCCCAACGCCTCCGGTCAGCAGCGGGCGCTGGCCCGGGCGCGGGCGGTGTCGGGGCTGCCCGCCGAGCGGGTCGACTGGGTGGTGGCGCACGCCACCGGGACGCCGGTCGGTGACGGGGTCGAACGCGGCGTGCTGTCCGAGCAACTGCCGCACGCCTGGTGCACCTCGAACAAGTCGGTGGTCGGGCACACCGGTTGGGCGGCCGGCGCGGTCTCGGTGGTGCACGCGCTGCAGGGCCTCGCGCACTCCGCCGTCCCGCCGCAGGTCCCGTACCGGGCCCCGGACGGCGCGCCGCCGCTGCGGGTGCCGACCGACCCGGTGCCCTGGCCCCGCCCGGCGGACCGGCCGCGCACGGTGGGGGTGTCGGCGTTCGGCTTCGGCGGCACCAACGGGCACCTGCTGCTCCAGGACGCCCCGCGCCCGGGCGAGAGCGCCCCGCCGTCGCTGCCCGCCCCGCTGCCGGACGACCCGGTGGTGCTGGTCGCCTGGTCGGCCCACCTGCCGGGGGATCCGGACCTCGCAACCAGCCTGACGTCTGATCAGAACCCTTCTCACCTGCGCTCGTTCGGATCGCCCTACCCCCTCCCGCCGTTCGAAGCGGTGCGGCTGCCCGCCCGGACCGTCGCGCGCGTCGACCGGGCGCAACTGATGGCGCTGCAGGCCGTGGCCGCCCTGGTCCGGCCGGGCGTCCCGCCCTGGTGGGAGGGACTCCGGGAAGGCTGCGGGGTGTTCGCCGCACACACCGGCGTACCGGCGGCCTCACCCGACCTCACCGTCCGCTGCCACACCACCGCGCTGGCGGCCGCGCTCGAACTCCGTTCACCGGACGACGACTTGGACCGAGCCGCGCTGCGCGCCGCCACCACGTCCTTTCTCGACGCGGTGCGCGGCCGCACCGACCCGGCGGAGGACACCCTGGCCGGTCTGATGCCGAACGTGATCCCGGCCCGGGTCGCGGCCCGGTACGACCTGCACGGGCCGACCATGACGCTCGACACCGGCCCCACCTCGGGCCGCACCGCCCTGCGAGCGGCGGCCGCGCACCTGCGGCGCGGCGAGCTGGAACTGGCGCTGGTGCTGGGCGTCAACGGCGTCTCCGGCCCCGACTGCCCCGACGATCTCGACGATCTCGACGGCCGTGAAACCCCCGACGCCCACGCCCACGCCGACGTTCACGACACCCCCGAACCGGCCACGGCGGAGGGCGCGTTCGCGGTGGTCCTCACCCGGGCCTCGATCGCGCGCGCCCGGCAGTGGCCGGTGCTCGACACGCTCGACGCCGTCCTCGCCGAACTGGAGCAGCCCGAGCGGCCCCCGGCCGGGTCCGACCGGTGGAGCTACCCGGGCGCGGACGACCTGCTGGCCGCCGTCCGCCACCTGGCCGCCCGCCACCCCGCCCCCGGCCTTCCCGCCCCCGACCGTCCCGACGCTGCCCTTCGCACCGCCGACCTTCCCGCCGCCCAACACCCCGAGCTGCCGCAGCCTCCCGCCCTCCCCCGGCCGCTGACCTGGCGGCACACCCTGTCCTGGCAGCCCGCCGGCCTCCCCCAGCAACGGCAACTCCCCTTCCCGGCCGACACCTTGCTGATCACCGGCACCGCGCAGGAGTCCGCCCTCCGGGCCGCCGCGCCCGGCGTCCGGCTGCTCGCCGTCGGGGCGGACGAGGACCCGGGACGGGCCGTCGACCGCCTCCTGGCCGGGCGTCCGGCGGGGTTCCGGCACCTGCGGGTGGTCGCCGACCTGCACGCGGGGCCGCCGTGGCCCGCGCCGCCGACGGCCGAACTGCTGGCCGTGCAGGAGGCGGCGTTCTGGGCGGTGCGCCGACTCCGCGACGGCCTCGCCACCTTGGCGGTCGGCGCGGCCGCCCCGTTCCGCGCGGGCGAACCCGCGCCGCACGCCCACCTGTTCACCGGGTTCGTCAAGTCGCTGGCCTGGGAGCTGACGGAGTGCACCGTCCGCGCGCTGGTCTCCGACCGCGCCGACCCGGCGGCCGTGCTGGCCGCGCTGGAGGGTGAACTCGCCCGCCCGGCCGACGGGTTGCCCGTGGCCCGGCACCGTGACGGCGTCCGCCTGGTGCAGCGCCTGACCGCGTCCGCCGCCGACCCCCGGCCGGGCGACGACGGGGTGCCGCTGCCGCCGCACCCGGTGGTGGTGGCCACCGGCGGCGCGCGCGGCATCACCGCCGCCTGCCTGCTCGGCCTGGCCGGCCGACTCCCGCTCCGGGTGCACCTGGTGGGGTCCGGCCGGCCCGCCGAGGTGCCGGCGGAACTGCTGGACGCCCCGGACGCGGAGCTGCCCGCGGCCCGGGCCCGCCACATCACCGCCGAGCGGTCCCGGACCCCGGAGCGCCCGGTCGGCGAGATCAGCGCCGACTTCGACCGGCTGTTGCACGCCCGCGAGTCCGCGCTGACGCTGCGCGCGCTGCGGGCGTCCTGCGGGGCCGAGCACGTGCACTTCCACACCTGCGACGTGACCGACCAGGCCGCCGTCCGGGCCGTCGCCGAGGCGGTCCGGGCCCGGGAGGGGCGGGTGGACCTGCTGGTGAACGGCGCGGGGCTGCACCACCCGGGCGACATCACCCGCAAGACGCTGCCGGGCATGCGCCGGATCCGCGACGTCAAGCTCTCCGGCTACCACCACCTGCGCGCCGCGTTCGACGGCCCGCTCGCCCCGGGGCTGTGGTGCAACTTCGGCTCGGTCACCGGCGTGGCCGGTCTGCCGGGCGAGAGCGACTACTCCCCCGCCAACGACTTCCTCTCCGCCGCCGCCCAATCATCTTCCGACGGACGGGAGTTCACCATCGCCTGGACGATCTGGGACGAGACCGGCCTCGGCTCCGGCCCGGTCGTCCAGTCGTACACGGCCCGCACCGCGCGGCTGTCCCGGATGAGCACCGCCGAGGGCGTCGGGCACTTCCTGGCTGAACTGCGCCGCCGCGCGCAACCGGAGGGCCGGACCGACCGGCTGGTCACCTTCGTCGGCACCGCCGAGCACCGCTCCTTCGACACCCGTTTCCCCGGCCTGCGCACACCCTCCGCCACTTCCACCGCCCCCACCACCCCGGAGGCCACCACCCCGGAAGCCGCCGCCCCGGGCCTGCTCGGCCCGCCCGCCAGGCTCGAACCCGGCCACGGCGTCTGGGAGTTGCTGCTCGACCTGGACACCCACGCCTTCCTCCGCCACCACTTGGTGGACGGCCGCCCGACCGTGCCGGGCGTCCTGCTGGCCGAGCTCGCCGCCCAGGCCGCCCGCACCCTCTGCCCGGGGCTGCCGGTCCGCGGCCTCGACCGGCTGGCCTTCCGCACCTGGGTCCGCGCCCGCACCGACGGTCGCCCCGCCCGCTTCCGGATCGAAGCCCGCCTCCGCCCGTCCCCCTCGTCCCATCCGTCCCCCTCGCCCCGCCCGGGGCGCGCCGTGCACGTGAGCATCCGCTCGGACGTGGTGGCGCCGGACGGACGGGTGCTGGCCGCCGACCGCGAACACTTCCGCGCCACCGTCCAACTCGGCGGTCCCGCGCCGCTGTTCACCCCCCACGCCCCATCCTCCGACCAGCCCGCCCCCACCTCCGACCCCGGCCCCTCCTACGATCCGTACTACGACCCGTCCTCGCCCGTCGTCCTCACCGGCCCCTTCCGCGCCACCGACGGGTGCCGCGCCACCGGCACGGGCACCGCCGCCCACTGGCGGCCCGACCCGGACGCCCTGACCGCGCTGCCCCGGCTCGGCACCCCGGCGGTGCTGCTGGACAGCCTGGCCCGCACCCCGGCCCTCGCGCCCGACCCGGACGGGCGGCACCCCGTCGCGGTGCCCCGGCACATCGAGCGGATCGCCCTGCACCGGCCGGGCGACGACCACGACCTGCTGCTCGCCCACCCGGAGGGGCTGTGGCTGCACCACTCGGCCGCGACCGGCACCAGCACCGCCCGGACGGCGGACGGCCTGGTGGTCGCTCAGCTCACCGGCCTGCACGCCACCGTCCTGACCCGGCTCCGGCCGCCCGCCCCGTGCTCCCGGCCCTGAGCGGCGCGCGGCACCGCCGGCTGGCCACCGCTGCGGGCTGACGTGCCACCAGAGGTCGACCGGGCCCGCGGCGGTGGCCAG
>NZ_JBSGET010000032.1:0-64864 GCF_053603035.1 Kitasatospora sp. NPDC004272
GGGGTGAGATCGTCGAGGTGCGCGGCACCGACGGCGAACCGCCGTACCTGGTCCGCTTCGAACGGGCGGCGGGAACAGGTCGGGCGGCGCGGGGGTTGTGCTCCCACGAACGCCCGGCACCCGGCCGGGCAGCAGGAGGACGCACCGCATGAGCACCGCACCGGAGCCGACCGCCCCCGAAACCGTCCCGGGCAGCGCCCCCGACGCCGTCCGCGGCCGGGCCGCGGGCCGCGCCCCCGCCCCGCTGTCCATCCTGGACCTGGCCACCGTCGGCGCCGGCCACACCGCGGGCGAGGCGCTCGCCGCCACCACCGAGCTGGCCCGGGCCGCCGAGGGCTGGGGCTACCACCGGTTCTGGGTGGCCGAGCACCACGGCATGCCCGGCGTCGCCTCCTCGGTGCCCGCCGTCCTGCTCGCCCACCTCGGCGCGCACACCACGACGCTGCGCCTCGGCTCCGGCGGCGTGATGCTGCCCAACCACGCCCCGCTGGCGATCGCCGAGCAGTTCGGCCTGCTGGAGGCGCTGCACCCGGGCCGGATCGACCTGGGCCTGGGCCGCGCCCCCGGCACCGACCAGGGCACCGCCCGGGCACTGCGCCGCGGCCTGGCCGACGGCGCCGAGGACTTCCCGCGCCAGCTCGCCGAACTGCGGCACTTCCTGGACGGCGACTTCCCGCCCGGCCACCCGTACGCCCGGCTGGAGGCGGTGCCCCGCTCGGCCTCCCGCCCGCCGCTGTGGCTGCTCGGCTCCTCCGGCTTCAGCGCCCAGCTGGCCGCCCGGCTCGGCTACCCGTTCGCGTTCGCGCACCACTTCAGCGCCGCCAACACCGTCCCCGCGCTCGACCTGTACCGGGAGGGCTTCACCCCGTCCGAGGTGCTGGAGGAGCCGTACGCGCTGATCGGGGTCAGCGCGGTGGCGGCCGAGAGCCGGGAGCGGGCGCTGTGGCTGGCCCGGTCAGCGGCCCTGGGCATGCTGCGGCTGCGGCAGGGCCGCCCCGGGCCGATCCCGACGCCGGAGGAGGCCGCCGCGCACGCCTACACGCCCGCCGAGGAGGACTTCCTGGAGTCCTGGCTGGCGAACGTGGTGCTCGGCACCCCGGCGGAGGTCGCCGAGGGCCTGGAGGCGCTGCGGCGGCGCACCGGGGCGGACGAGCTGATGGTCACCTCGCACATCCACGGGCACGAGAACCGGCTGGCGTCCTACGGCCTGATCGCCGAGGCGTACGGCCTCACGGCCGCGGGCTGAGCGCGTCCAGGACGGCGAGCTGCTCGGTGACCCGCTCGGCGGACCAGGTCCGCACCCAGTCGGCGAAGTCGCCGGTGTAGGCCCGGGGTGCGGACTCGATCCGCATGATCAGCGCCAGGTAGGTCCGGTACAGCGCGAGCCGGGCCCGCCCGGCGTCGTCCACCGCGAAGGCCGGGTCGACCGAGCGGTAGCCGGAGACGAAGTCCTCGTCCAGCTCGGCCGCGCCGAGCGGGTCCAGGCCGACCAGCTCGGCCAGCGGGTCGCCGAAGAAGGCCCGCTCGCCGTCGATCACCCCGGTCAGCTCCCAGGCGCCGTCCGGGCCGGGGGTGAGCAGCAGGTTGCCCTCCCAGGCGTCGAAGTGCACCAGGGCGGGGCGGCGGACCTCCGCCAGGGCGGCCGCGAAGCGCTCCGGCAGGGCGCGCAACTCCTCGACGGGGGCGGGCAGTTCGACGCCGTAGCGGTCGGCGTCGGCGAGCAGCGCGCCGAACATCGCGGCGAACGCGGCGGGCCAGTCGCCGGCCGACAGGCCCGGCTCGGCCTGCGGGTAGCCGTAGCGCTCCCCGGTGGCCCGGGCCACCCCGGCGGCCCAGGCGCCCAGCGAGCGGCGCAGCCGGGCCCGGTCGGCGTCGGTGAGCTGCTCGCGCAGGCTGTCCCAGGTGGTGCCCTCCACGTAGCTGAGCAGCAGCCACTCGCGGGTCCCGGCGTCCCCGTCCGGGTCGTGGTGCAGCACCTGCGGCACGGTCAGCCCGGCGTCCGCGGCCAGCGCGTGGAACAGCCGCTCGGTGCCCAGCAGTCCGCGCTCGTGCGCCAGGCCGGGCGTGCCGGGCGGCGGCGCGCACTTGAGCACCAGCCGCCGCCCGTCGGTGAGTTCGAGCATCCGGGCGGCGTTGTACAGGCCGCCCGACATCGAGACCTCGGAGACCACCTTCACCCCGTCGCCGAGCACCGCGCCCACGCGTTCCATCAGTCCTGATCCCCTCCGCACCGGAAAGCCCGCGCCTACCGGCGCGGTTGATCACGGAGTATCGCGGCGATCACCTCGGGGCCGCCAGGGCGGGCGTAGTACCAGCCCTGGGCGGTGTCGCAGCCGGTCTGCCGGAGCCGTTCGGCCTGGGCGGCGTTCTCGATGCCCTCGGCGGTCACGGTCAGGCCCAGGGCGTGCGCCAACTGCACCATCGCGCCGACGATCTGCTCGTCGGCGGCCCGGCGGCGGCCGTCCGCGCCCGGCGCGGACTCGCGGAACGCCTCGATGAAGGTGGCGTCCAGCTTGAGCGCGTGCACCGGCAGCCGGGACAGGTAGGCCAGGTTGGAGTAGCCGGTGCCGAAGTCGTCGATAGCGATCCGCACGCCCGTGTCGGCGAGCGCCTGCAGGGCCTGCAGCGGGCGGCCGCCGGGGCCGAGCAGCGCGCTCTCGGTGATCTCCAGCTGGAGCAGGTGGGCGGGCAGCCCGGTGCGGGCCAGCACGTCCGCGACGTCGGCGACCACGTCGGAGTCCCAGATCTGCCGGGGCGCCAGGTTCACGCTGACCAGCACCGGCTGCCCGGGGAACTCCGCCAGCCACTGCCGGGCCTGCCGGCAGGACTCCTCCAGCACCCACTTGCCCAGCTGGACGATCGCCCCGGACTCCTCGGCGAGCGGGATGAACCGGTTCGGCGGCAGCAGCCCGTACCGGGGGTGCCGCCAGCGCACCAGCGCCTCCGCGCCGCGCACCGCGCCGTCGGCCAGGCCGACCAGCGGCTGGTACTCGACGACGAACTCGCCGCGCTCCACGGCCGGGCGCAGCGCGGTGGCCAGCTCGTGCCGGGCCAGCTGGTCGGCGCCCCGGTCGCGGTCGTACAGCGTCCAGCGGGCGCGGCCGTCGGACTTCGACCAGTACAGCGTGGAGTCGGCGTCGCGGACCAGGTCGGTGGGCGTGGAGCCGCGCACCGGGCGCTCCACCACGCCGATCGACGCGGTGACGGTCAGCCGGTGCCCGGCGACCTCGAAGGGCCGCTCCAGGGCGGCCATCAGGGCGGCGGCCAGCCGGGTTAGCTCCTGGTGCCCGGCGCTGCCGGTGACCAGCACGGCGAACTCGTCGCCGCCCAGCCGGGCCACCAACTGCCGCTGCTCGCGGGCGAAGCCGTGCTCCAGCCGGGCGGCGACGGCCACCAGCAGCTGGTCGCCGACGTGGTGGCCGAGGGTCTCGTTGATGGCCGCGAAGCCGTCCAGGTCGACGTAGCACAGCCCGATCCGGTGCTCGCCGGCCGGCGGCACCGGGCCGTCCGGCCCGGCCGGTTTGAACGCGGCCTCCAGCCGCTCGTAGAACAGCGTCCGGTTGGGCAGCCGGGTCAGCGGGTCGTGGGTGGCCTGGTAGACCAGCCGGTCGCCGAGCTGGCGCCGCTCGGTGACGTCCTCGACCATGACCATCGTGTAGTAGGGGTCGCCGGAGCCGTCGCGGATCAGCGAGACGGTGACCCGGCCCCAGACCTCCCGCCCGCCGCGGTGCTTGAGCCGCTTCTCGGCCCGCATCCGGTCGCGCTCGCCGCGCACCAGCTCGCGGTAGCGGCGGCGGGACGGCTCCTCCGGGTCGATGATCTGGTGGATGTGCATGCCCGGGAGCTCGGCGGGCTCGCGGCCCAGCATCGCCGCGAACGCCGGGTTGCCCTCGATCACCAGGTCGTCGCGGTCGATCAGCGCCATGCCGATCCCGGCGTCGGAGAACGCGGCCCGGAACCGGGACTCGCTGGCCCGCAGGGCGACGGCCAGCCGTTCGGCCTCGGTGTCCGGCGGGGCGCCGCAGACGGCGCACGGGGCGGGGTCGGCGGGTCCGGTTCCCGGGCGCGGCGCTTCGGGCCGCCCACCCCGATGGTGGTGTGCGTCGGCCCCGAGGTTCCGGCCCGGCACGGCACGCTCCCGTCCGCTGCTGCCACTGGTCGCACCGGCCGCCCCTCACGGACGGCGACCGGCCAGGCGGTCCCGCGCCCGCTCGGCGGCCCCGGCCGGTGGCCGGGGAGCAGTCGGCGGCCTCGGGCCACGTCCGCCGATCATAGGCCGCCGGTGTAACTGTCCGCGACCGCCGCCAGGGTGATTGGTGAGGGTGATCCCGATATGCCCGTTACATTCGGTGGGAATTCGCCCGGAAGTTGACCGAAGGGTGGGACGGGAGCCCGGCACGGACGACGAAGCCCCCGGCGGACGCCGTGCGGGCGTCCACCGGGGGAGTGCGCCGCCCCGCACGCAAGGTGACCGACCGTGCGCGCAGGGCTGATGGGCCGACCGGGCGTCAGGCCAGGCTCGCCGACAGCGTGATGGTGGTGCCGGACAGCGCCTGGCTCACCGGGCAGTTCGCCTTCGCGTCCTCGGCGGCCTTCACGAAACCGGCCTCGTCCAGGCCCGGCACCGTCCCGACCACGGTCAGGTGGATGCCGGTGATGCCGGTGCCCGGCTGGAAGGTCACGTCGGCCTTGGTCTCCAGCTTGGTGGGCGGGGTGCCGGCGCCGGACAGGCCGTGCGAGAGCGCCATCGAGAAGCAGGACGAGTGGGCGGCCGCGATCAGCTCCTCCGGGCTGGTCTTGCCGTTCGCCGCCTCGGCCCGGGACGGCCAGGACACCGGGAACTCGCCGACGCCCGAGGAGTCGAGGGTCACCAGGCCCTTGCCGTCGAGCAGGTTGCCCTCCCACTCGGTGTGCGCGGTGCGGGTCGTCGCCACGATCAGGTACCTCCCATGAGAAGCGGACAGCGGTCGAACTGCTGTACCGAAGACCGGACTTCCGGCCCCGGCCCGCCCAGCCTACGGCCCGCGGCGCGCCCCGGTGGGCGAACGCCGCGCGGAGCGCCGCGCTCCGCCCGGGCCGGCCGGGACACTCGTCCGGACACCCGTCCGAACGCCGCCCCGCCCGCCGTCCCACGGCCGTCCCACGCGCCGTCCCACATGCCGGAACGGGCCGGTAATCAGGGCGGACGCGGCCTGCCCGCCCTGTTAGATTGGCCGTTCGCCACGCCCGAGCGACCACCCGTAATCCCGCATCGGAGCCATCCCACATGACGGACCAGCCCACTCCCTCCCCGGCGGGGATCGACGAGGCCGTGCGGGCCGAGCTGACCCGCCTGCGCGAGTCCATCGACAACATCGACGCCGCCGTCGTCCACATGCTCGCCGAGCGCTTCAAGGCCACCCAGCAGGTCGGCCGGCTCAAGGCCGAGCACCAGCTGCCGCCCGCCGACCCGGCCCGCGAGCGCCGCCAGATCGACCGCCTGCGCGAACTCGCCATCAGCGCCCACCTCGACCCGGTGTTCGCCGAGAAGTTCCTCAACTTCATCATCGCCGAGGTGATCAGGCACCACGAGGCCATCGCCAAGGAGGCCTGATCCGCCCGCCCGCCCGGGGGGGCCCGGCCGCCCGGGGCGTCTGCTCCGGGTAAGGACCGGATTTCGCGCTGCCCCCCGCTCGGGTTAGCGTGCTGTCCTTGCCAAGGAGGCGGTGTCGGTGTCGGTGGCGGTGACCGAGGAACCCACCCAGGAACGACGTCCGCGCAGGCGGCGGCCCTGGTACGTGGAACTGCCCGTGATGATCACGATCGGCCTGCTCATCGCCGTGCTGATCAAGACCTGCCTGTTCCAGATGTTCTCCATCCCGTCCGGCTCGATGGAGAACACCCTGCAGGTCGGCGACCGGGTCGCGGTCAACAAGCTCGCCACCCTCACCGGTTGGGAGCCGGAACCCGGCGAACCCGTGGTGTTCAAGGACCCGGGCGGCTGGCTGCCGCCCGCCCCGCAGAGCGGCAACGCCTTCACCCGCACCGTCCACTCCGGCCTCAGCGCCGTCGGCCTGCTGCCCCCCGGCGACGACTACCTGGTCAAGCGGGTCATCGCGGTCGGCGGCCAGACCGTCGCCTGCCACGGCAGCACGCTCACCGTCGACGGCGCGACCGTCGCCGAGCCCTACCTGCACCCCGGCGACGACTCCTGCGCCGGCATCGACTTCGGCCCGCTCACCGTCCCCGCCGACCACGTCTGGGTCGAGGGCGACCACCGCAGCGACTCCGCCGACTCCCGCTACCACCGGGACGGACCCGACGGCGGCGCGGTCCCCGTCGCCGACCTGGTCGGACCCGCCAGCGCCGTGGTCTGGCCGCTCGACCACTTCACCTGGTTCGGCTGGAGCGGGCGCTGAGCCGACGGCCCGGCCGGGCCGCGACGCGGCGGCCGCACCGCGCGACCCGCCGCGTACGATGACCGGGTGTTCATCCTCGAACTGACCTACACCGCCCCGCTGGAGCGCGTCGAAGCGCTGCTGCCCGCCCACCTGGCCTGGCTGGAGCAGCACTACGCGGCCGGCACCTTCCTCGCCTCCGGCCGCAAGGTGCCCCGGGACGGCGGGGTGATCCTCGCGGTGGCCGCCGACCGCGCCGCCGTCGAGGCGGTCGCCGCCGGCGACCCGTTCGTCCCGGGAGGCGTCGCCGACTACCGGATCACCGAGTTCGTCGCCACCACCGTGGCCCCCGCCCTCGCCGCCCACCGCGAGACCCTGCCCTCCTGAGGCCGGTCCCGGGCGGGCGGCGCCGCCCGGTCACTCCGGCTGCACCACCTGCAGGGCCCAGCCGATCGAGTCGTCGGAGGCGTCGACGTACACCGAGAAGGAGCCGGTGACCACGCCCGGCGCCATGGTCACGGACCCCACGCCGACGGTGTCCACCGGGCAGTCCACGGTGAACGCGGCGACCTCGGCCTGCTGGGACTCCATCGTCACCCGCACCGTGCCGCCGCCCTCGCAGGCCACCGTCAGCACGGTCGGCAGGCTCGTCCACGCCCCGCCCGACACCAGGCCGCCGTCCCCGACCCGGCCGTCCACCCAGACCAGGCCGTCCGGTCCGGGGTAGGGCAGCGAGACGCCGTCGGTCGCCGCGGCCGGCCCCGCGCCGAGACCGGTCACCGCGCACACTGCCAGGGCCGCCGCCCCCAGGGTCCTCGCACACCTCATGGCTGTTCCTCCCGTGGTCGCTGTCGGTACCCGACCCATCCTGACCGGGTCCGCCGGGAGGCACCTGAGTACGGGTACTCAACCGGCCGTCCGCCCGACCGGCTACCCCCGGCCCGCCGACTGGGCCGCGAACGCGCCCGCCAGGACGAGCGCGCCGCCGGCCAGTTGCGGGGCGCCGAGGTGCTCGCCGAGCAGGAACCAGGCGAGCACGGTGGCGACCACCGCCTCCAGGTTGGCGACCACGCCCGCGACCGGCGGGGAGAGGTGCCGGACGGCCACCACGCCGGTCAGGTAGGCCAGGACGGTGGCCACCAGCACCATCCACAGGGCGGGGACGAGCGCGGGCAGCCGGTGGCCGTCCATGGTGACGGAGCCGCCGAGCAGCGACCAGTCCGCCTCCCAGGGCCGGGCGAACGCGGTGAGCAGGACCGCGCCGACCAGCAGGCCGTGCGCGGACAGCGCCAGCGGGGCGAGCGGGCGCTCGCCGCGGCGGCCGGCGTCGGCGAGCACGAAGTAGCCGACCTGGCAGCAGGCCGCGCCCAGCGCGAACAGCACGCCCGGGGCGTCGAAGGACAGGCCGTTCCAGACCTCGACCACGCAGGCCAGCCCGGCCACCGCCACGGCCGCCCCGGCCGTCGCCCGCCGGGAGACCGGCCGCCGCTGGACCAGCCGGACGTAGGCGATCAGCAGCGGCGGGCCCAGGTACTCGATCAGGAGGGCGACCCCGACCGGGATCCGCGAGATCGCCGCGAAGTAGCACGCCTGCACGCCCGCCACCGCCAGCAGGCCGAAGCCGAGCAGCACCCCGGGCCGCTGCCGCACCGCGTCCCGGTGCCGCCAGGCCACCGGCAGCAGCACCAGCGCGGCCCCGGCGACCCGCAGCCACACGGTGTGGGCGGGGGAGAGCCCGGCCTCGATCAGCGGCTTGGCGGCCGTGCCCGACCCCCCGAAGGCGACCGCCGACACCAGCGCCAGCCCCAGCCCGAGCGGAGCGGCCCGCCGACCGGCCGCGGCCGGTGCGGGAGCCGGTGCCGCTGCCGGCGGGGCGTCGACGGGAACGGCGGAGGGGTCCGGGCTGCTGCGCATCGCCGCATTGTGCCAGCCCGGACCCCTCCGCCGTAAGGCGCGAACCCGCGGTTCGCTACTGGTCGCCGAGCAGCCCCCCGGCCCCTCCGATGCCCGGCGCGGCACTGCCCGCCGGAGTGCGGCTGGCCCCGCCGCTGGGCCGGGCGGACGGGGTGCGCGAGGGCTGCCGCTCGTCCTCGCCGGTACCGGTGCCGGTGCTGGCGCTGCCGCTGGGCCGGGGGGTGGCCGAACGGGAGGGCCGGACGTCCTCGGCGGACGGGGACGGCGAGGCGCTGGCGCCGTCCGTCGGGGACGGGCTGTCGCTGGGCGACGCGGAGGGGCTCGGCGTGCTGGACGGGGTGCTCGCGGCCGGGGCCCGGGTCGGCCCGGCGAAGTCGCTGACCGGCTGCCCGGCCAGTGCCGCCTTCATGTACGCCGTCCAGATCTGCGCCGGGTACTTGCCGCCCGCCGCGCTGCCGGTGCCGCCGACGCCGTCCAGGCTGACCTGCTTGCCGGTGCTCGGCTCCTGCCCGAACAGGCCGACCACGGTGACCAGTTCGGGGGTGTACCCGGCGAACCAGACCGACCGGGACTCGTCCGTGGTGCCGGTCTTGCCCGCGGCCGGGCGGTTCAGCGCGGCGGCCCGGTAGCCGGTGCCGCCCTGGTCGTCGATGACGCCCTGGAGGATCGCGGTGGTGGACCGGGCGGCGTCCTTGGAGATCGCCTGGGTCGCCTTGTGCTCGGGCAGCGCGACCTGCTCGCCGCCCAGCTCCAGGCCCTTCACCAGCCACGGGGTGATCTGCTGCCCGTCGTTGTCCAGGGTGGCGTACACCCCGGCCAGGTCCAGCGCGCTCGGCGTGGACGTGCCCAGCGGGATCGAGGCGAGCGCCTTGAGGTCCGGCGTGTCCTCGGGCAGGCCGAGCGCCACCGCGGTGGCGCGGACCTTCTCCAGCCCGGTGTCCTGGGCGAGCTGCGCGAACACCGAGTTCACCGACCAGTCGGTGGCCTGCTGCAGGGTGATCTGCCCGTACGAGTGCTCGCCCTCGTTCGGCGGCGCGTACGGGGTGCCCTTCGCGCCGCGCACCGGCCGCCGGTTGGTGCCGTCGTACACGGTGCCGGCGGTGATCCGCTCGCCGGACTGGGTGCGCGCCCCGGAGTCCAGGGCGGCCGCCAGCGCGATCGCCTTGAAGGTGGAGCCCGCCTGGTAGTCGGTGCGGGTGGCGTTGTCGATCCAGTGCTTGGTGGCGTCCGAGCCGCCGTACAGCGCCAGCACCTGCCCGGTCTTCGGGTCCACCGACACCGCGCCGGCCTGCGCCGCCGCGTCGACCTTGCGGCTGTCCGGCTTGAGGTTGGCGGTCAGCTGGGCCTGCACCGCGTCCTGCAGCTGCTGCTGCTTCTTCGAGTCGACGGTCAGCGTGATGGTGTAGCCGCCCTGGGCGAGCTGCGCGTCCGAGACGATGCCCCGGTCGGTGAGGTACGAGGTCGCCGCGGCCACCAGGTACCCGGCCTGCCCGGACAGGCCGGGCGCGGACTTCGGCGCCAGCACCTCCGGGAAGGCGGTCTGCTGCCGCTCCTCGGCGCCCAGCCACTTCTTGGCGACCATGCCGTCCAGCACGTAGTTCCAGCGCGCCATCGCCCGCTGCTTGCCGGCCTCGCTCGCCGAGGACACGTCGAAGGCGCTCGGCGCGTTCAGCAGCGTCGCCAGGTAGGCGCCCTGCGCGGCGGTCAGCTGGCTCGCGTCCACCCCGAAGTACGCCTGCGCGGCGGCCTGGATGCCGTACGCGCCGCGCCCGTAGTACGAGGTGTTCAGGTAGGAGGAGAGGATCTCGTCCTTGCTCAGGGTCGCGTCGACCTTGATCGCGATGAAGACCTCCTTCACCTTCCGGCTGACCGTCTGCTTCTGGTTGAGGTAGGCGTTCTTCACGTACTGCTGGGTGATCGTCGAGCCGCCCTGGGTGCTGCCGCCGGACGCGGTGTTGAACGCGGCCCGGGCCATGCCCTTGAGGTTGACCGCGCCCTCCGAGTAGAAGTTGCGGTCCTCGGCGGCCAGCGCGGCGTGCTGCGCCTCGGGGGAGACCTTGTCCAGGGCGACGTTCTGCCGGTTGGTCTGGCCGGTGCGGGCCAGCACCGAGCCGTCCGAGTACAGCCAGGTGTTGGACTGGGCGGTGGCGGTGGCGTGCGCGTCCGGCACCTTCACCAGGGCGATGCCCAGGGCGAACAGCCCGACCCCCAGCAGCAGGGACGCGGCCAGCCCGAGCAGCGTGATGCGCCAGGTGGGTATCAGCCGGCGCCAGCCGGTTCGCTTCTTCCGTTCACGGGGCTTTCGAGGCAACGGAAGCCTTCCCGCAGGCCCCGGACGGGCTGCTCGCTCGGGCGACGGCGTGAACCTCGCCAGCCTGACTGATCGACTTGTCAGATGTTAGGGACCTATGTCCCATTTCTCCTAAGACGATCTTTAAATACCGCTTAGCTTCACATCCTCCCCTCTGCTCAACGAGCGTGCCGCGCAAGGGACATGGCGACCGGGCCGGGAAACGCGAAAGGCCCCCCGGTGAAGGGGGGCCTTTCGCTGTCGGTGCGCCGCCAGGGACTCGAACCCCGGACCCGCTGATTAAGAGTCAGCTGCTCTAACCAACTGAGCTAGCGGCGCCTGTCTGACGAGGAGAACACTACACGCTCCCCGACCTGCGGTGAAACCGGCTTCTCCGGATCGAAACCCGGAACCCGGAACCCGGAACCCCGGAGAAAATCACGGGAAACGCCGAGAGCCTCCCCGGAGGGAGGCTCTCGACCGTCGGTGCGCCGCCAGGGACTCGAACCCCGGACCCGCTGATTAAGAGTCAGCTGCTCTAACCAACTGAGCTAGCGGCGCCTGCTGACCCGGGAAACACTACACGCCCCGGCCCGTCCGCCGAAATCGTGACGGGCCGGACACGCAGGGTCGCTCAGCGCGGCGGCGGCAGCCGGTTCAGGAACACCTGGAACGCGGTCGGCTTCACCGCGTTCGCCCCGTCGAACGGGTAGTTCATCTCCTTGATCGCGATCAGCGACAGCGCGATCAGCCCGGCCAGGCTGAGCACCATCACCAGGTGCGCCCAGGTGTTGGAGAGGCCGAACAGGAAGGTGAAGGCGATCGTGACGATCGCGCCGGCCACCAGCGACGCCCACAGCAGCGGCGGCACGCAGTCGGCGATCAGGTTCAGCCGGGCCCGGCGCTTGCTGGCCAGGCCGTCCACGTGCTGGATCACGTTCTGGTAGATCGCCGACTGCTGGTCGCCCTGCGGGTCGAAGGCGAGCGCGCTCTCGCGGATCTTGTACATCAGCGCGGTCGCCGTCGGGTCGCTGTGGTGGTCGGCCATCTCCGCCCACTCGGTGTTCACCACGGCGTGCGCGTAGTCCAGCGTCAGCCCCTCCAGCACCGCGCCCTGCGGCAGCGGCATCTGCCGGGCCATCCAGTACACCCCGGCCAGCTCGTCCGCCTCGTCGAAGGTGGTGGCCTTCGCGGTCGAGGTGTTCTCCCAGACCGCGATCACCACGAACGCCACCAGCACCGCGTAGAACGCGCCCACCGCGGCGAAGATGAACCCGGCCACGTCGTTGCAGTTCTCCCGGGCCGGAACGGAGGCGTACTTCTGCACCAGCAGCATCCCCGCCGCGGTGCACACCAGCGTGCCGACCAAGATCACGACGTCGACCCAGTTCACGTCCGCCCCCGCTGCCCTCGGTGCACGACTGTACGCATGCGGTCATCACACCGTGCGGGGGCGGGCGGCGGCGAGCCGGGCTAGCCCGACCGGCCGTGCGAATGTCGTGGCCCCGTCAGTCGGCGGGGCGCAGCCGGACCGGCCACACCGGCAGCGCCCGGGACGGGTCGTCCAGGCAGGTGCCGGTGCGCAGGTCGAACAGGCGCTGGTGCAGGGGCGAGGAGACGGTGGGCGCGCCGTCCACGCTGCCGGTGATGCCGTCGGCGATCACCCAGGCGTCGGCGAACGGGTCCCGGTTGCCGACCGCGAGCAGTTCGCCGGACGCGGTGCGGAAGACCGCGGCCTGGTCGCCGCCGGGCAGCAGTACGGCGGTGCCGGTGTCAGGCTCCAGTTCCAGTTCGCGGGCGTCGCAGACGGCGATCCAGCGGCCGTCCGGCGTGCCCAGTTCGACGGTGCGGGCCGGGTCGGTGCGGTGCATGGCGGCGGCGCTCCCCTCAGCGTGGGCGAGTGGGCTCTCCTTGTCCGAACGGTACGCCCGGGGTCCGGGCGCGGGGCAGGGCGGGAAGGACCCGATCCGGCAGGACGTTCGTCCCGCCGGCCGGACCGTCCGTGGTGCGGGGCGCCAACCGGACGCCGGGCGGCGCTGTCGGGCAGCGCGGTGATCACGAGGAGTTCGGGTCCTGCGGTCCACGGGAGCCGGTCCCGTGTCCACCCTCGTCCTTGACCTTCCGCGTTGCCCGCGAAGCGCCCTCGTCGTCCGTCCATCCGGGAAGGAATCTATCGGTCGAATTCGGACAGACGGGACAATCAACGCAACACGCGCCGAAGTAGCCCAAGTTGTCACCCGGATCGCGCACTGCGGCGTCAACTCTGCCTGACGATTAATCAAATCGGATGGAACCGGGACAATCGGCGTGCCGTAGCCGGTCCGTGCGCGGCCCGCCCCCGGCTGCCAGGATCCCCGGTGACCAACTCCCCGCCCGCGCCCGCCCCCTCCCGCGCGCGGCCCGCCCCGAAGGCAGAGTGATGAGCGCCGCCCCCGACCCCTACCGCCCGGTCCGCCGGATGCTGGCCCGCGACCGGGACGAGTCCCACCGGGTCTCCACCCCGCTGGAGTTGTTCTTCGACCTGTGCTTCGTGGTCGCCATCTCCCAGGCGGGCCGGGAGTTGGCCCACGCCCTGGCCGAGGGACGGATCGCCCACGCACTGACCGGCTACGGCATGGCCTTCTTCGCCGTCTGGTGGGCCTGGATGAACTTCACCTGGTTCGCCTCCGCGTACGACGTCGACGACGTCCCCTACCGGCTCACCACCCTGGTGCAGATCACCGGCGTGCTGGTGCTCGCGGCCGGCGTCCCGCGGATCTTCGAGGACCAGGACTTCACCCTCGCCGTCGCCGGGTACGTGCTGATGCGGCTGGCCATGGTCACCCAGTGGCTGCGCGCCGCCCGCGGCGAGAGCGGCCCGGCCCGGACCTGCGCGCTGCGGTACGCCGCCGGGATCACCGTCGTGCAGGTGTTCTGGGTGGTGCTGCTGTTCCTCCCGCACGACGTGCAGAGCCCGCTGTTCCCGGTCGGGGTGCTGGCCGAACTGGCCGTCCCGGCCTGGGCCGAGAAGGACGAGCGGACGCCCTGGCACCGGCACCACATCGTCGAGCGCTACGGCCTGTTCACCATCATCGTGCTGGGCGAGACGGTCGCCGCCGCCACCGTCGCCATCCAGACCGCCCTGGACGAGCACGAGGCCGTGGCCGAACTGCTGCCCATCGCCGGCGGCGGCCTGCTGATCTGCTTCGGCGCCTGGTGGATCTACTTCGCCGGCGACGGCCACGACCACCTGCGGAGCAACCGGCAGGCGCTGCCCTGGGGTTACGGCCACTACGTGGTCTTCGCCTCGGCCGCCGCGATCGGCGCCGGCCTGGAGGTCGCCGTCGAACACGCGATCGGCGCCGCGCACGTCTCCGCCCGGGCCGCCACCGCCGCCGTGACCGTCCCCACCGCGCTGTTCCTGTTCACCGTCTGGGCCCTGCACTCCCGGCACCACAAGCGCGGCGCCGCCGCCCAGCTGATCCTGCCGCTGGCCGCGCTGTCGGTGCTGGCTGCGACCCTGGCCGGGGAGGCCGGTGTGCTGATCGCCGGGCTCCTGGTGGCGCTCGCCGTCGCCGCCGGCCTCACCCTGTCCGCGAAACGGAGCTGACCGTGCGCCTCGAAGACCTCCCCTACGCCCACCTGCTGCAGCGGCACACCGGGCCGCTGCGGCCCGACGGGCGGTACGACACCGTGCACTTCGACGACCTGGCGCTGACCGGCCAGTTCGGCGGCGCGCACTTCCTGGAGTGCGCGTTCACCGGGGTGCGGATCGAGGAGGCGAAGCTGCGGCGGGCCGGGTTCAACGAGGTCTGGGTGCAGGGGGCCCGGCTGGTCGGCGTCGACCTGGCGGAGAGCGAGTGGCAGGACACCGAGGTCGAGGGCAGCGTGTTCGCGGGCATCTCGGCGTACGGCTCGGCGATCCGGCGCACGGTCTTCCGCCAGTGCAAGCTGGAGGCGGTCAACCTGCGCGGCGCGGTGCTGCGCGACGTGGTCTTCGAGGACTGCCTGCTGCGGGACGTCGACCTGTCGGACGCCAAGCTCACCGACGTCTCCTTCCCCGGCAGCACCCTGGACGAGACCCGCCTGCGCGGCGCCACCCTGAAGAACGCCGACCTGCGCGGCGCGGCGGCCCTCGGCCTCCCCGACGGGCACCTCGGGCTGCGCGGCGCGCTCATCTCGACGGCGCAGCTGCTGGACCTCGCCCCGCAGTTCGCCCAGGCGTTGGGGATCACGGTGAAGGACTGAACACGAGAGCCCGGGCCCTCACGGGGGAAGGGCCCGGGCTTCGTGCGGCGGGGTGCGGTCAGACGGCGCCGAAGTCGCCCGCCAGGACGCTGGAGAGGAAGGCGTGGGAGCACCCCAGGCGGGGGGAACCGGCAGTGGTCTCCGTGCCGGTGCGGCTGTAGCCGGACTTGAACTACTGGGCGGCGGTCGCCAGTAGTTCCTCTCGCACCTTCCGGATGAACGCTCGGGATGCCTCCTGGCTCAGTGCTTCCACCTGGAGGTGGTAGTAAGCGGTGAGCAGGGGCCGGATGGCCGCGGGGTCGCGTTCGAACAGCCTCTCGTGGGCGGCCTCGCTGTACGCGGCCACGGAGCGGTCCGGGAGTTGGAGCAGGTAGGCCGGCAGGTTCAAGCCCCGGTTGGCACCCAGGGAGTACGGCGCGACCTGGAGCGTCACGTGCGGCAAGGCGGAGACTTCGAGCAGGTGGTCGAGTTGGGCCGCCATGCCTTCGGGCCCGCCGATCGGACGCCGGATGCAGCTCTCGTCGATGATCACGTAGAGATTCGGGGGTGACTCGCGGGTGAGCAGCTTCTTGCGTTGAGCCATGACCCGGAGCCAATCGTTGGACGCGGCTTCGGTGGCGGCTCCCCGGGCGATGGAGGCGGCGACCAGTTCGGCGGTGTACGCGTCGGTCTGGAGCAGGCCCGGGATGGTGCCGATCTCGAACACTCGGATTTCGATGGCCTTCGCCTCGAAGGGCACGTAGTGACTGAACCCCCGGAGCATGCTGTTCGCGCGCACGCCCTGGGCGAGGTTCACGAACTTCGTTCCGGCGCCGAGTGCTTGGTCAACTTTTCGTGCAAGAGGCAAAGTCGGCGGCTTGCGGCCGGTTTCCACGGAGGAGATGTGCCCCGGCGAGTAGCCGGTCCGCATGGCCAACTCGTCCTGCGAGATTCCCAACTCATCACGTGCACTTCGGAGTTCAGCACCGAAGGCGTCCCGTGGGGAAGCTTCGGGCGTCAGTGGCTTGAGGTTCAACGAGCCTCCATCCTTGCGGTTTTGCAAACTTGAAGACTAGGCAAGCCTACGGGACAGTCGGTGCCCCTGGTAGCGAAACCGCTACGGAGCGGAGTGGGCGCCGCGTTGCGCGCCGGTTCCGCAACTCCTTCGGTGGCTGATGCAGCTATCTGCGATCGGCCCACGGCGAACCACCCACCCGTCCCACCGGGACCTGTAGCGAGGCCAGGAGCCAAGTGTCGGAAACCGAGCAGTCTTTGGAGCACTCCGGCGCCTCTCGCGCCCAATACCCCACCCCGGCAGCGAAGTTGACCATCCGGGTCTACCGGGTGCGGCCCGACGGGGTCCGGGTGCAGGTCTCCTCCTGCACCTCCGGCGAGGACCTGCACCTGCCGCTGGTCTCGGCGCTGAGCTGGCCGGCCTGCGCCTGCCCGCGTTGCGCCGCCGTGGCCGAAGTGGCCTGAACGCCCTGCACCATCAAAGAGAGGAAGCACGTGCTGTACACCGGACAACCGCTGGTGGCCGTCGACGTCCTGCAGCGGTTCCTGCGCGGCGGGTTCACCGACTCCGAGCGGGCCGCCGACTCGCTGGAACGGGCGTTCCTGGCGGCTAGGTTGGACCCGCCGGCCGGCCTCTCGCCGGTCTACCGCGACGACGTCCCGCCGGAGCTGGCCGGCCTCGCGCTGGGGTGCGTCGGACTGCCCTGGGCGCAGCGGCTGGCCGAGGCGCTGCTCGAACTGGCGGTGCTGCGCGGTGAGTTCCCCGCCCCCGTCCGGCTCGCGGCCCCGGAGCTGGGCACCGAGGCACGTTCCGCGCTGGGGGTGGCCTCGTGAGCGGTGACGTGTTGCGGCAACGTGCCTGGGAGATCGCCGAGCAGCTCGCCGAGGCGGGTGGCGGGGAGGCCAGGCTGACCGTCATCCCGGACGGCTACCGGGTCGAGCTGCGCATCTTCCGCCCCGAGGACGGCTCACCCAGCCCCGAGGACCACATGGCGGTGCTCAAGGCCCTCGCCCTGGGCGACCGCTGGGGCCACCGCTACTCCCCGCCCTCCCGCAACAACGGCACCGCCCGCGAAACCGTCTGGAGCGAGGTCCACCACGACGCACCCGGGAAGTGAAGGACCGGACCCCGGCCGTTCATCCTCCGGCCGACGTTTCCGGGCCCGGTGAACAGTCCGCCAACCCTTGCTCCAGGGTCATGACCCGCTGGCCCGTCCTGCGTGAGGATGCTCGGCGTTCGACACGAAGGTGTCTGGACAACATCACCGGCAGCCGATGGGACGGGCGGGTCGAAATGGCAGGGCTGAGTCGCAGGAAATTCATGGCGTGGTCGGCGAGCGCGGCGGCCGGGGCGGCCGTCGCGGGCACCGCGACGGCGGGTGCGGCGGGTGCGGCGCCCGCGGCAGCGGCCGTCGCGGGGGCGACGGGGACGCTCGCGGACGCCAAGCACATCGTGGTCCTGATGCAGGAGAACCGCAGCTTCGACCACTACTTCGGGATGCTGAAGGGCGTGCGCGGCTTCGCGGACCGGGCGACCATCCAACTGTCCGGCGGGTACAGCGTGTTCAACCAGCCGAACCTGCTGGGCCGGCAGTACCCGTGGCAGTTCTCGGCGACCAAGCCGGCCGGCGGCGCCGACCCGGAGCGGCTGGCGCAATGTAATGGCGATCTTGCTCATGGTTGGAGCGACCAGCACAAGGCGTGGAACAGCGGCAAGTTGGACTCCTGGGTGGTGGCCAAGGGGAACGTCCGGACCCTGGGCTACCTGACCCGGGCCGACATCCCGTTCCACTACGCGCTGGCCGACAACTGGACGGTCAACGACGCCTACCACTGCTCGGTGCTCTCGGCGACCGGCCCGAACCGGACCTACCACTGGTCGGGCCAGATCGACCCGGCGGGCGCGGCGGGCGGCCCGGCGTACGACGGCGGGGACGAGTCGGGGCTGAAGTGGCAGACGTACGCGGAGGCGCTGGAGGCCGCCGGGGTCAGCTGGAAGGTCTACCAGAACGCGTCCGACAACTACGGCGACAACGCGCTGGCGTACTTCACCCAGTTCTCCGGGGCCCCGGCGGGCAGCGCGCTGGCGGTCAAGGGCATGGGCTCGGTGCCCAAGGTGACGGGGAAGACCCCGGACGACATCGTCGCCGCGATCAAGGCGGACGTGCTGGCCGGGACGCTGCCGCAGGTGTCCTGGATCGTGCCGGACCAGGCGTCCTCGGAGCACCCGTACGCGACCCCGGCCGACGGCGCGCACTTCGTGCACAACGTGCTGGACGCGCTGAACGCCGACCCGGCGGTGTTCGACTCCACGATCCTGTTCCTGAACTACGACGAGAACGACGGCTTCTTCGACCACGTCCCGCCGCCGGCCGCCCCGGCCGGGACGGCGGGGGAGTTCTACAACGGCGTCAACATCGGTCTCGGCTTTCGCGTCCCGATGATCGCCGTCTCGCCGTGGAGCCGGGGCGGCTGGGTCTCCTCGGAGACCTCCGACCACACCTCGGTGCTGCGCTTCCTGGAGAAGTGGACGGCCGCCATCGGCAAGCCCGCCACCACCCCGAACATCTCGGCCTGGCGGCGGAAGGTCACCGGCGACCTGACCGGCATGTTCGACTTCGCCCACCCGGTGTACGGGATGCCCGCGCTGCCGGACACCTCGCAGACCATCGGCCTGGCCGCCTGCGGGCCGCTGCCCAACCCGGCGCCGGTGAACAACCAGCTGCCGGTGCAGGAGCCGGGCACCCGTCCGGCCCGCGCGCTGCCGTACCAGCCGGTGGCCAACCTGGACCGCCTGGAGTTCGGCTCCGGCGGGGTGATGAAGGTGTGGATCGCGATGGCCAACCAGGGCAGCGCGGCCGGCCACTTCGCCGCGTACGCCAACGCCTACCGCTCCGGCGGGCCCTGGCAGTACACGGTGGACCCGGCGGGCGCGACCAGCGACTTTTTCAACTGCGGCACCGGCTACGGCGCGGGCAAGTACGACCTGACGGTGGTCGGCCCGAACCGCTTCCTGCGCCGCTTCACCGGCGACGCCACCGCGTCCGGCAAGAACGCCGCCGTCACCACCAGCTACGCGGCCGCGCCGGACACCGGCAGGCTCGCGCTCTGGTTCAAGCTGGCCAACAGCGGCAGCTCGGCGGTGACCTTCACCGTCACTTCGAACAACTACCGCACCGACGGCCCGTGGACGTACACCGTCGCGGCCGGGGGCAGCACTAGCGACTACTTCAACGCGGTGGCGTACACCGGCGGCTGGTACGACTTCACGGTGACGGTCAGCGGCGACGCGAGCTGGTCGCAGCGGTTCACCGGCCACCTGGAGACCGGCGCGGCGTCGATCTCGGGCTGACCGGGCCGACGGAGGCGGCGGATCAGACGGCGTGCAGGCCGTGCGCGGCGAAGATCCCGCGTGCGGCCCGCACCTGGTCGGCGGTGGGGACGGGGGTGTCGGCGAGGGTGAACTCCCGTCCCAGAGCGGCCCACTTGGCCGCGCCGAGCTTGTGGAAGGGCAGCACGTCGACCCGGGAGACGTTGCCCAGCTCGGCGGCGAACGCGGCCACCCCGGCCACGTTCTCCGGCCGGTCGGTCAGGCCGGGCACCAGCACGAAGCGCAGCCAGACCTCCTTGCCGAGGTCGGCCAGCCGGCGGGCGAAGTCCAGCGTCGGGCCGAGCCGCTGCCCGGTGACCTTCCGGTACAGCGCCCGGTCCCAGGACTTGATGTCCAGCAGGACGAGGTCGACGTCGGCGAGCAGGCCGTCGCCGGCCCGGGCGCCGAGGAAGCCGGAGGTGTCCAGCGCGGTGTGTAGGCCCAGTTCGTGCTTGAAGCGGTGGAACAGCTCGCCGCTGAAGCCGGGTTGGAGCAGCGGTTCGCCGCCGCTGACGGTGGCGCCGCCGCCCGCCGCGTGGATGAACGGGGCGCACTTGGCCGCCTCCGCCAGCACCTCGTCCGCGCCGGTGCGCTTCCCGTTGCGCATCCGCATGGTGTCGGGGTTGTGGCAGTACAGGCAGTTCAGCGGGCACCCGGCGAGGAACACCACGAACCGGGTGCCCGGCCCGTCCACGCCGGTCGACAGGTCCCAGGAGTGCACCGAGCCGCCGGCGGCCGGTCCCACCGGCAGTTCGGCGGGGAGCGTGACGGTCATGCGGGGTGCCTCCTGGGAGCTGTCGGGCCGGTGCGGGCTCAGAGCGAGCCGTGGAAGGTGCGGTTGACGACGTCGAGCTGCTGTTCCCTGGTCAGCCGGACGAAGTTGACCGCGTAGCCGCTGACCCGGATGGTCAGCTGCGGGTACTTCTCGGGGTGCTCCATCGCGTCGAGCAGGGTCTCCCGGTCCAGCACGTTGACGTTCATGTGGAACCCGCCGACGGCCGTGTACCCGTCCAGCACGCCCGCCAGGTTGCGCACCCGCTCCTCGGGGGTGCGGCCCAGCGCGTCGGGCGTGACGGTGTTGGTCAGCGAGATGCCGTCCTCGGCCGCCGCGTACGGCAGCTTGGCGACCGACAGCGCGCTGGCCACGTAGCCGCGGGTGTCGCGCCCGTTCATCGGGTTGGCGCCGGGGGAGAACGGCTCGCCGGCCCGGCGGCCGTCCGGGGTGGCGCCGGTCTTCTTGCCGTACACCACGTTCGAGGTGATGGTCAGCACCGACTGGGTGTGCTCGGCGCCCCGGTAGGTGGGGTGCTTGCGCACCTTGCGCATGAACTCCTCGACCAGCCACACCGCCAGTTCGTCGGCCCGGTCGTCGTTGTTGCCGTACGCCGGGTACTCGCCCTCCACCTGGTAGTCGACCGCGAGGCCGGTCTCGTCGCGCACCGGCCGCACCTTGGCGTACTTGATCGCGGAGAGCGAGTCCGCGGCGACCGACAGGCCGGCGATGCCGCAGGCCATGGTCCGGCGCACCGCCCGGTCGTGCAGGGCCATCTCCAGGCGCTCGTAGGCGTACTTGTCGTGCATGTAGTGGATGACGTTCAGCGCGTGCACGTACGTCTCGGCCAGCCACTCCAGCTGCTGGTCGAAGCGGGCCAGCACCTCGTCGTAGTCCAGCACCTCGGACTCGATCGCCCCGGTGGCCGGGCCGACCTGGGCGCCGGACCTCTCGTCCCGGCCCCCGTTGATCGCGTACAGCAGCGTCTTGGCGAGGTTGACCCGGGCGCCGAAGAACTGCATCTGCTTGCCGACCTCCATCGCGGAGACGCAGCAGGCGATCGCGGTGTCGTCGCCGGAGCGCGGGCGCATCAGCTCGTCCGACTCGTACTGCACGCTGGAGGTGTCGATCGACACCCGGGCGCAGAACTCCTTGAAGCCCCGCGGGAGCTTCGGCGACCAGAACACCGTCATGTTCGGCTCCGGCGCCGGGCCCAGGTTGTACAGGGTCTGCAGGTAGCGGAACGAGGTGCGGGTGACCAGCGGGCGGCCGTCCGCGCCGATGCCGCCGATCGACTCGGTGACCCAGGTCGGGTCGCCGGAGAACAGCTCGTCGTACTCGGGGGTGCGCAGGAAGCGGACGATCCGCAGCTTGATGACGAAGTCGTCGACCAGCTCCTGGGCCTGACTTTCGGTCAGCCGGCCCTCGACCAGGTCCCGCTCCAGGTAGACGTCGAGGAAGGTGGAGGTCCGGCCGAGCGACATCGCCGCGCCGTTCTGCTCCTTCACCGCCGCCAGGTACGCGAAGTACAGCCACTGGACCGCCTGCCGGGCGTCCCGGGCCGGGCCGGAGACGTCGTGGCCGTAGGACGCGGCCATCGCCTTCAGCTCCTCCAGGGCGCGGACCTGCTCGGCCAGCTCCTCGCGCTCGCGGATGGTCTCCTCCAGCACCCGCGGGTCGCTCGGCGCCGCGTCCAGCGACGCCTTCTCCTCCCGCTTGGCGGCGATCAGCCGGTCCACCCCGTACAGCGCGACCCGCCGGTAGTCGCCGATGATCCGGCCGCGCCCGTACGCGTCCGGCAGGCCGGTGACGACGCCGGCCTTGCGGGCGGCCCGGATGTCGGGGGTGTAGGCGTCGAAGACGCCCGCGTTGTGGGTCTTGCGGTACTGCGTGAAGACCTTCGCCAGCTCCGGGTCGACCGGGTACCCGTAGGTCTCCAGTGCCCCCGCGACCATCCGCCAGCCGCCGTTGGGCATGATCGCCCGCTTCAGCGGGGCGTCGGTCTGCAGGCCGACGATCAGCTCGTTCTCCCGGTCGATGTACCCGGGCGCGTGCGCCGTGACGGTCGAGGGCGTGTCGTACGAGACGTCCAGGACGCCCTTGGCGCGCTCCGCCGGGAACAGCGCGGTGATCTTCGCCCAGACGCCCGAGGTCCGTTCGGTCGGGCCGGCCAGGAAGGCGCCGTCGCCCTCGTACGGGGTGTAGTTCTGCTGGATGAAGTCGCGGACGTCGATCGCGTCCCGCCACAGGCCGCCCTTGAAACCGTCCCAGGCACCGGTCGGGGCGGACGCGGTGGTGTGCTGCTGCGAGGTGGTCATCTCGGTGTCCCCTTCTCAGTTCTGGTTGCCGTAGTAGGCCCGGGTCATCAGCCGCCGCATGTCCGCGAGCATCGGCATCCGGGGGTTGGCGGGCGCGCACTGGTCCTCGTAGGCGTTCATCGCCTGCTGCGGCAGCGCCGCCAGGAAGGCCGCCTCGTCCACCCCGGCCTCCTTGAACGAGCGCGGGATGCCCACCTTGTCGCGCAGCTCCTCCACCGCCGCCGCCAGCGACTCCACGCCCTGCTCGGGGGTGTCCGCGGGCAGCCCGAGCGTCCGGGCGATCCGCTGGTAGCGCTCCGGGGCCACGTAGCTGCGGTACTTCGGCCAGCTGGTCACCTTGCCCGGCGCCGAGCCGTTGTAGCGGATCACGTGCGGCAGCAGCAGCGCGTTCGTCCGCCCGTGCGCCACGTGGAAGGTCGCGCCCAGGGTGTGCGCCATCGCGTGCACCACGCCCAGGAAGGACGAGCCGAACGCCATGCCCGCGATCGTCCCCGCGTTGTGCATCTTCTCCCGGGCCACCGGGTCGTCCGGCCCGTCGGCGACGGCCCGCTCCAGGTGCTCGAAGACCAGCCGGATCCCTTGCAGGGCCAGGCCGTCGGTGAAGTCGTTGGCGTACACCGACACGTACGTCTCGATGCAGTGCGTCAGCGCGTCGAAGCCGGAGTCGGCGGTGACGTCCTTCGGCAGGCGGGTGGTCAGCGCCGGGTCGACGATCGCCACGCTGGGGGTGAGCGCGTAGTCGGCGAGCGGGTACTTCTGGCCGGTGGCGGTGTCGGTGATCACCGCGAACGGGGTGACCTCGCTGCCGGTGCCCGACGTGGTCGGGACGCACACCAGCTTGGCCTTATCGCCCAGGTCCGGGAAGGTGAAGGCGCGCTTGCGGATGTCGAAGAACTTCTCCTTCAGGTCCGCGAACTCGACCTCCGGGTGCTCGTACATCAGCCACATCACCTTCGCCGCGTCCATCGGCGAACCGCCGCCCAGCGCCACGATGGTGTCGGGCTCGAACGCCCGCATCAGCTCCGCGCCCCGGCGCACCGTGTCGATGCTCGGGTTCGGCTCGACGTCGTCGACCACCCGCACCTCGACCGGCTCGCGGCGCCGGTCCAGCACGGTGCGGATCCGCTCCAGGTGGCCGATCTCCACCATGGTCCGGTCCGTGACCACCACGACCCGGCGGGCGTTCGGCATGCTGGCCAGGTACTTGATCGAGTGGCGCTCGAAGTAGATCTTCGGCGGGACCTTGAACCACTGCATGTTGGTGTTGCGCCGCCCGATCCGCTTGATGTTGACCAGGTTCAGCGCCGAGACGTTCCCCGACACCGAGTTGTGCCCGTAACTGCCGCAGCCCAGCGTCAGCGAGGGCGTGAACGCGTTGTAGACGTCACCGATGCCGCCCTGCGAGCTCGGCGCGTTCCAGATGATCCGGCACGCCTTGACCGCCGTGCCGAACTCCTCGGCGAACGCCGCGTCCTCGGTGTGCACCGCCGCCGAGTGGCCCAGGCCGTTGAACTCCACCATCCGCTGCGCCAGTTCCACCCCCTGCGCCCGGCCGTCCGCCCGCAGCACCGCCAGCACCGGGCAGAGCTTCTCCCGGGTCAGCGGCTCGGCCTCGCCGACCCCGCCGACCTCCGCCAGGATGATCGAGGTGTCCTCCGGCACCTCGAAGCCCGCCGCCCGCGCGATCTCCGGCGCCGACCGCCCGACCACGTCGGCGTTCAGCTTCGCCCCCGCGCAGTCGGTGCCCGCGCCGACCCCGAAGAGGTGCCGCTCCAGCAGGGCCTTCTCCTCCGGCGTCGCCAGGTGCGCTTTCAGCTTGCGGAACTCGGCGAGCGCCGCGTCGTGGATCTCCGCGTCCAGGATCACCGCCTGCTCGGAGGCGCAGATCATGCCGTTGTCGAAGGACTTCGACAGCACGATGTCGTTCACCGCGCGCTGGACGTACGCGCTCTTCTCCACGTACGCCGGGACGTTGCCCGCGCCCACGCCCAGCGCCGGCTTCCCGCACGAGTACGCGGCCCTGACCATCGCGTTGCCGCCGGTGGCCAGGATCGTCGCCACGCCGGGGTGGTTCATCAGCGCGCCGGTCGCCGCCATCGACGGCCGCTCGATCCACTGCACGCAGTGCGCCGGGGCACCCGCCGCCACCGCCGCGTCCCGGACGATCCGGGCCGCCTCCGCCGAACAGCGCTGCGCCGCCGGGTGGAAGGCGAACACGATCGGGTTGCGGGTCTTGAGCGCGAGCAGCGCCTTGAAGATCGTGGTCGAGGTCGGGTTGGTCACCGGGGTGACGCCCGCGACCACGCCCACCGGTTCGGCGATCTCCACGATCCCGTCGATCTCGTCCCGGCGCACCACCCCCACCGTCTTCGTCCGGCCCATCACGTGGGTGACGTTCTCGCAGGCGAAGACGTTCTTCACCGCCTTGTCCTCGAACAGGCCGCGGCCGGTCTCCTCGACCGCGAGGACGGCCAGGCCGGTGTGCCGGGCCAGCGCGGCCAGCGACGCCTTCTTGACGATGTGGTCGACCTGCTCCTGGGTGAAGGAGGCGTACTCCTCCAGGGCCCGGTGGCCGTTGCGGACCAGCGCGTCGACGGCGGCCTCGACGGCCACGGCTTCTGCGGCTTCCGGGGCTCCTGGGGCTTCTGCGGGTTCCGGGGCTTCCGGGGCCTTCGTGGCGGGGGACTGGGCACGGGACGGCATGGCGCGCTCACCTCTTGGGGTGCGGCTGCGGGACGCCCCGGCGGCGCTGCCGGGACCGGCTTGACCACCCCACTCTCCGTCAGGGCCGCGTAGGGCGGATACGGCCGTTGGGCGCGGCCCGCCCGGGACCAACGGCCCCCGTCGGCGGGCCGCACTGGGCCGAACGGGTGGGCCCGGACCGCCCGGATGCGACCCGTCCGCGCCGGTGCGAGGGTGGACGGAGCCCGTTGTCGCGACACCCCGAGGAGGAGACATGGGTCTGAGTGACCAGTTCAAGGACAAGGCGAACGAACTCGCCGACCAGGCCAAGTCGGCGCTCGGCGACCACGGTTCCAAGACCGAGGACGCCGAGCAGAAGGCCCGCGAGAAGGCCGAGGGCATGATGCCCGGCGGCCAGGAGTCCGCGGACGACCAGCAGCAGGAGGACGAGTCCTCCTGACCGCACCCCCGCGTGGGACGGACCCGGACCGGGCCCGTCCCACCGGCGTACCGTGGCAAGGGGGGCCCACCCGAGGAGGAGACATGGGCATCTTCGACAGGTTCCGCCACCACGCGGCCCAGCCCGCCACCGCACCGCCCGAACGCGCCGCCCTCGCCCACGACGAGGCCGCCGACGCCTCCGGCGACCAGGTCGAACGCGCCCGCGACGACGCGGACAGCCGGATCCGGCAGGAACGCGAGGACCGCGAGGCCGCCGCGAACATGACCGCCGAGGGCGACCCCTGGGGCTGAGCCCCGCGCACACGGAGCACCGGCCCCCGCCGCGGGAACGCCGGTGCTCCGCGCACGCCCGGAACCGGAGGAGCCGCGCCCGCGCGCGGCGGCCGCTCAGAACCGGGGGGCGTCGCGGGGTCGGGGCTCGGGTGCTTCCTTCTCGTCCCCTGCCGGCTCCGCGCAGCGGCTCCTCAGGGCCGGGGCGGTAGCGGCGGTCGGCGCAGGTCGGGGCGGGGGGTGTCGCGGGGCGGGGGAGTGGCGGCGGGGGTCGCGGTGAGCAGGGTGAGGGCGAGGTCGACGGCGGCGGCGAGGTCGGTGTGGTCGCCGCGGGCCCAGTCGTGGGGGGTGCGGACGACCTCGACGTCGGGGTCGACGCCGCGGTTCTCGATCGAGAAGCCGATGCCGTCGGTGAACCAGCTCGCGTTCTTGGGGACGGAGATCTGGGTGCCGTCGCCGAGCGCGTGCCGTCCGGTCATGCCGACCACGCCGCCCCAGGTGCGGGTGCCGACGACGGGGCCGAGCGCGAGGGCCTTGATGGCGGCGATGATGACGTCGCCGTCGGAGCTGGTGGCGTGGTCGGCGAGGGCGACGACCGGGCCGCGCGGGGCGTCCCGGGGCCAGCGGACGGGCTGCCGGCCGCGGGTGAAGTCCCAGGCCAGGACGCGGCGGTGGAGCTTCTCCAGGACGAGTTCGGAGACGTTGCCGCCCGCGTTGCCCCGGACGTCCAGGACGAGCGCGGGGCGGGCGAGTTCGGAGCGCAGGTCGCGGTTGAACTGGGCCCAGCCGGAGCCGCCGAGGTCGGGGATGTGCAGGTAGCCGCAGACGCCGTCGCTGAACTCCCGTACCAGGTGCCGCCGTTTGGCCACCCAGTCCTGGTAGCGGATGGGCCGTTCGTCGGTGAGCGGGGTGACCGCGATCCGCCGCACCCGGCCGTCGTGCCGGACGGTCAGTTCGACGGTGGTGCCGCCGGTGCCGGCCAGCAGCGGGGTGGGGCCGCGGACCGGGTCGGGCGGGCGGCCGTCGACGGCGAGCAGTTCGTCGCCGTCGTGCAGGCCGTGGCCGGCCAGCGGGGCGCGGGCCTTGGGGTCGGAGGACTCGCCGGGCAGGATCCGGTCGACCAGCCAGCGGCCCTCCGCGTCGCGGTGGGCGTTGGCACCGAGCAGGCCGAGCGGCTGCTGGGCGATGGCGGGGCCCTCGCCGCGCCGGGACGGGGTGACGTAGGCGTGCGAGGTGCCGAGTTCGCCGAGCAGTTCGCGCAGCAGGTCGGCGAAGTCGTCGGGGGAGGCGATCCGTTCCAGCAGCGGGGCGTACTGCTCGGTGAGGGCGGGCCAGTCCAGGCCGCACATGCCCTCGTCCCAGAACTGGTCGGCGACGATCCGGGCCGCCTCCGCGTAGGACTGCCGCCACTCGGCGGCCGGGTGCACGGTGTGGGTGATCCGGCGCAGGTCGACGGGGAGCGGGGCGCCCGGGGCGGCCAGCGGGTACAGCTTGAGCGCGCCCGCCGAGAACACCGAGACCGCCGAGCCGTCCGCGGAGACCGCGAAGCCGTCGAGCTGCTCGACCAGGGTGCTGCGGCGGCCCCGGGCCAGGTCGAAGTGCTCCAGGGCGGGGCGTCCCGAGGTGTCCTCCGGGTTGGCGAAGGTCTGGCCCAGCGCCCCGGAGATCGGCCAGCGCAGCCACACCACGCCGCCGCGCACCGCCGCGGTCGCCGAGTACTTGGAGGCGATCACCGGGAACGGCACCAGCCGCTTGCTCAGCCCCTCCTCGTCGACGTGCACGGTGCCGTCGCCGGTGGCCTCCTCCGGGTCCAGGCCGACCGGCGGGCGGCCCTCGGCGGGCGAGGCGAACGGGGACGGGGTGCCGGCGGCCAGCGGGACGAGGTACGGGCGGCAGCCGAGCGGGAAGGACAGGTCGCCGGTGTGCACGTCGTGCACCGGGTCGAAGCCCCGCCAGGACAGGAACACCAGGAAGCGGCCGTCCCGGGTGAACACCGGGTGCTCGTCCTCGAACCGGCCGCCGGTGACCGCGACCTTGTGCTCCGGCCGGTCGGTGCGGGCCAGCCGGATCGCCCGCAGCGAGCGGCCCGCGACCGGCTCGGACCAGGTCAGCCAGCGCGAGTCGGGGGAGAACGCCGGGCTGGAGACCGGGCCGAACCGGGACGCGGCGACCTCGGTGACCGCGCCGTCCGCGGTGTCCACCAGCAGCAGCCGCCCGTCCGAGCAGGCCACCGCCAGGCGCCCGCCGTCCGGGGCGGCGGCCAGCTCCTGCACCCGGCCGATCCGGCCGCCGGCGATCCGCCGGTGCGGGGGGTGCTCGTCCGCGGCGTCCTGGCCGGACAGCGCGTCCTTCCCGGGCGGCGCGTCCTTGCCGGGCAGCGCGGCCAGCTCGATCGCGTCCGCGCCGTCGGCGTCGGTCACCCAGGCGGCCCGGTTGCCGTAGCCGAGCACCAGCGGCAGCCGGCAGCGCACGCCCGGGGTGTCGGCGAGCACCCGGGCCGGGCCGTCGCGGTGGGTCAGCCAGTACAGCGAGCCGCGCACGTTCAGCACCCCGGCCCGGCCGGTGGCGTCGCAGGCCAGGTCCTTGACGTTGTTGGCGGCGCTGACCTGGTACGGCCGCCGCCCGGCCCGGGCGCCGCCCAGCGGGACGTCCAGCCGGCGCGGGGCGGGGGCGTCCAGCGAGTCGAGCAGCCAGAGGTCCCCGGCGTGCTGGTAGACCACCCGGACGCCGTCGCTCGCCGCCTCCCGGGCGTAGTACGAGGCGTGGTCGGTGTGCCGGCGCAGGCCGGTGCCGTCCGGGCGGACCGAGTACAGGTTGCCGACGCCCTCGTGGTCGGAGAGGAACGCGATCCGGGTGCCCTCGGCGCAGACCACCGGCATCGGCGAGGCCAGGTGCCCGGGCAGGCCGGGCAGCAGCAGGTCGTGGTCCACCCAGAGCCGGCCGGTCGCGCCGCCCCGGTAGCGCTTCCAGAACGCGGGCTCGTGCGGCGCCGCGTCGGTCAGCAGCACCGTGTGGCCCGCGCCGACCTGGGCGTCCGCGACCGGCCCCCACGGCATCCGCCGCCCCGGCGCGCCGTCCGCCGGCAGCTCCCACGCCCAGGCGTAGTGCGCGAACGGCTCGTGGTACGAGGTCACCGCCAGCACCTCGCCGTTCGGCAGCCAGCCGCGCACCCGGGTGTCCTGGCTGCCCCAGTACGTCAGCCGGACCGCCTCCCCGCCGTCCACCGGCGCGGTGAACACCTCGGGCACCAGCGCGAACCAGCTGGTCCAGGCCAGTGCGGTGCCGTCCGGCGACAGCCGGGGGTGGCTCACCCGGGTCCGGTCCGCGCTCACCCGCCAGGCCCGCCCCACCGAGCCGTCCGCCGCCAGCGGCGCGGCCCAGACGTCGTCCTCGGCGGTGAAGGCGAGCAGACCGCCGCGCAGATGGGGGTACCGCAGGTATCCGGACACCCCTCCATGGTTCGATCAGCCGCCGGGGCCCGCAAACGCGGCCGCGCCGCCCGGGCGCCGGCGGGCCGGTCGGAGCGGCTGACAGCGGGTCACCGAACCGTGCTCTCCGGTCCATTGACAGGGGGGAGTCACAGCCGCTTCAGTGGTCTAGTCCAACTCCCTTGGTGGGTGCCGGTGCGGCGGCACGCCCCGGCCGGGAACCCCACAGCCCGGCGGGACGGAGGAGGGCGTCCCCCACACAGAGGCAGGAGCATCCCCACATGCGTACTCCCCGTAAGAAGCGGCTGCTCGCCGCCGGAACGGCCTGGGCGGTGGCCGCCGCGGGCGCCGTCGCGCTCAGCTTCGGCCTGGCCGGGTCGGCATCGGCCGGAGAGTTCCTGGTCAACGGCGGTTTCGAGACCAACTCGCTGAACCCCTGGACCTGCACCGGCTCGACCGGCTCCGTGGTCACCGGCCACGCCCACGGCGGCACCTACGCGCTCGCGGCCGCCGCGTCCGCGTCCGACACCGCCCAGTGCACCCAGACCGTCGCGGTTGCCCCCAACACCACGTACACGCTCAGCGCGTACGTCAACGGCGCCTACGTCTACCTCGGCGTCAACGGCGGCACCTCGACCTGGACGCCGAGCACCGGCGGCGCCTACCAGAAGCTCTCGGTCAGCTTCACCACCACCGCCACCCAGACCTCCGCCACCGTGTTCACCCACGGCTGGTACGGCCAGGGCACCTACTACGCGGACGACGTCTCGCTGGACGGCCCCGGCGCGCCCGCCTCGCCCTCCGCCAGCGCGAGCCCCTCCAAGTCGGCCTCGCCGTCCCCCTCCGCGTCGGCCTCCGCCTCGGCCTCGCCGTCGACCTCGGCCTCCGCGTCGCCGTCCACCTCGGCCAGCCCGTCCACCTCGGTGCCGCCCACCAGCCCGCCGCCCCCCACCGGCCACGCGCTGGTCGGCTACCTGCACGCCAGCTTCGCCAACGGCGCCGGGTACATGAAGATGGCCGACGTCCCCGACAGCTGGGACATCATCGACCTGGCCTTCGGCGAGCCGGACTCCATCACCGGCGGCACCATCCACTTCAACCGCTGCCCGGTCACCGAGTGCCCCGGCGTCGAGTCCGACGCCGACTTCAAGGCGGCCATCGCCGCCAAGCAGGCCAAGGGCAAGAAGGTCCTGCTGTCGATCGGCGGCCAGAACGGCGAGGTGCAGCTGACCACCACCGCCGCCCGCGACAACTTCGTCAACTCGGTCTCCGGGATCATCGACAAGTGGGGCCTCGACGGCCTCGACATCGACTTCGAGGGCCACTCGCTGTCGCTGAACACCGGCGACAACGACTTCAAGAACCCGACCACCCCGGTGATCACCAACCTGATCTCCGCGGTCAAGACCCTCAAGGCCAAGTACGGCGCGAAGTTCCAGCTGACCATGGCGCCGGAGACCTTCTTCGTCCAGCTCGGCTACCAGTACTACGGCTCGGGCCCCTGGGGCGGCCAGGACCCGCGGGCCGGCGCCTTCCTGCCGGTCATCTACGGCCTGCGCGACGACCTGACCCTGCTGCACGTCCAGGACTACAACTCGGGCTCGATCATGGGCCTCGACAACCAGTACCACAACATGGGCAGCGCGGACTTCCACATCGCGATGACCGACATGCTGCTCACCGGCTTCCCGGTGGCCGGCAACACCAACAACATGTTCCCGGCGCTCAAGCCCTCGCAGGTCGCGATCGGCATGCCCGCCAACACCTACGCGGGCAACGGCTACGTCGCCCCGTCCGTGGTCAACCAGGCGCTCGACTGCCTCACCAAGGGCACCAGCTGCGGCTCCTACACCCCGCGGGCCGGCAAGCAGCCGAACCTGCGCGGCCTGATGACCTGGTCGATCAACTGGGACAACTACAACAACAACGAGTTCTCGAAGAACTTCCACAGCTACTTCGGCTGAGAGTCGCCGCGGCGGCGGTGACGGAGCCGGTCGTCCCTGCGGGGGTGGTCGGCTCCGGTCGTTAGGCGGGGGAGCGGGGAGGGGGGCGGCTGGCGCCGGGCTGCGGGGTGGGGGAGAGGGCTGGGAGCCGCCGTGGCGGCGGTGACGGAGCCGGTCGTCCCTGCGGGGGTGGTCGGCTCCGGCCGTTAGGCGGGGGAGCGGGGAGGGGGCGGCTGGCGCCGGGCTGCGGGGTGGGGGAGAGGGCTGAGGCCGGTCGTGGCGGCGGTGACGGAGCCGGTCGCCCCCGCGGGGTGGCCGGCTCCGGTCGTCTGCCGGGCGGGCCGTCGGAACGCCGCTGGTCGACCGGGGTGGCGGGCGCGCCTAGCCTGGGGTGAGGAGGTGGTGGCGATGCTGGCAGACGCTCCCCTGCTCGCGGTGATCCCGGTGACCGACCTCGAACGGGCCAAGCGGTACTACCACGACACGCTCGGGCTCACCCTGGCCCGGGAAGGCGCCGAAGAGGTGGTGTTCCGCTGCGGAAGCACCGAGTTCGGCATGTACGAGACCCCGTACGGCGGACAGGCCGGTCACACGCTGGCCAGCTGGAAGGTCGCCGACCTCGACACCGAGATGGCCGAACTGCGCGGCCGCGGCGTGGTGTTCGAGGAGTACGACCAGCCCGGGCTGAAGACCCTCGACGGAGTCGCCGAGGCGGACGGCATGCGGGCCGCCTGGTTCAAGGACCCGGACGGCAACGTGCTGTGCGTCAACGAACTGCACCGGGAGTGAAAGGGCTGGAAACGCCGAAGACCTCCCCGGAGGGAGGTCTTCGCGCTGTCTGTGCGCCGCCAGGGACTCGAACCCCGGACCCGCTGATTAAGAGTCAGCTGCTCTAACCAACTGAGCTAGCGGCGCCTGCTGACGGAGAGAACATTACCTGGTCAGCGCCCGAAACACACAATCGGCCCGGCCGGGGCCCGGACGTATGCTGAAGCCGGCGCACCCCGCACCTGCCGAGAGGAACCACCGTGGGCCAGCTGACCCTGCTCTTCCTGGTCCTGCTCGCCTCGGTGGTCACGATGCCACTGGCCCGCCGGAGCAGGATCCCGCAGCCGGTGCTGATGACCATGGTCGGACTGGTCTTCGCGATCGTCCCGCAGATCCCCAACGTGCAGATCAACCCCGAGTTCATCCTGCCGCTGGTGCTGCCCCCGCTGATCTTCGCGGTGGCCCGGCGCTCCTCGGTCCGCTACTTCAAGGCCAACATCCGCTCCATCCTGCTGCTGGCCGTGGCCCTGGTGGTGGTCACCACCACCGCGGTGGCCGGCGTCTTCAGCTGGCTGGTGCCCGCCGCCCCGCTGGCCGCCGCGGTCGCGCTGGGCGCGCTGGTCTCCCCGCCCGACCCGGTCGCCGCCGTCGCGGTGGCCGGCGAGGTCGGGCTGCCCCGCCGGCTGACCGCGGTGCTGGAGAGCGAGGGCCTGTTCAACGACGTCACCGCGATCGTCATCTACTCGCTGGCCGTCGAGGCCGTCGTCGACGGCGACCTGTCGGTGGGCCGGGCGGTGGAGCGCTTCCTGCTCTCCGCGGTGGTCGCGGTCGCCGTCGGCGTCGGACTCGGCTGGCTGAACGCCAAGATCGCCGGTTTCCTGGACGACCCCACCCAGCAGGTCGCGCTCAACCTGCTCGTCCCGTTCGCCGCCTACGCGCTCGCCGAGGAGGCGCACGGCTCCGGCGTGCTGGCCGTCGTGGTCTGCGCGCTCTACCTCGCCGACCGGGCCTCCGACGCCGACGAGGTCTCCTACCGGCTGGTCGGCAACGCGTTCTGGGAGATCGTCGAGACCCTGATCACCGGCGTCGCGTTCGGCCTGATCGGCCTGGAGCTGTCCACCGTCCTGCAGGACGTCAAGGACACCTGGCACACCATGCTCGGCGACACCGCGATCGTCGTCGGCGTGGTCGTGCTGCTGCGCCTGCTCTGGCTGCTGCCCGCCGCCTGGCTCTCCCGGCGGGTCACCCACGGCGAGGAGGACACCCCGATCAGCTGGCGGGAGACCGTCGTGCTCTGGTGGTCCGGCATGCGAGGGGTGGCCACCGTCGCCCTCGCCCTCGGCATCCCGCTCGCCCTGCACGACGGGCTGCCGTTCCCGGCCCGCAGCGAGATCGTCTTCATCGCCTTCAGCGTCGTGCTGTTCACCCTGGTCGTCCAGGGCCTCACCCTGCCGTACGTGGTCAAGCTGCTCGGCCTGGACGACGCCCACGACGAGCACGAGCGGGCCGTCCGCGAACTGTGGTGGCGCGCCGCCAAGGCCGGACTGCACCGGCTCGCCGAGCTGGAGGAGGAGGACCAGCTCCCGCCCGAGATCACCGAACGGCTGCGCGAGCGCCAGCACGACCGGCTCGCCCGGCTCTGCCCCGAGAAGTACGAGGAGGAGGAGGCGCTGGAGGCCAAGCGCCGCGGCAAGCAGTGGCGGCAGGGGTTCGCCGTCGAGCAGGAGATGATCGCCGCCTCCCGCCGCGAGGTCCTGGTCGCCCGCGGCGAGGCCGGCGCCGACCCCGAGGTCGCCGACCGGGTGCTACGCGCGCTCGACCTCCAGTCGGCGCGGAAGTGACGTCCCGTCGACCTCCCGTGGTGGACCACCGGCCCGCCGCCCCCAGGGCATAGGGTTGGGGCGGGCAAGGCCGTCGACGGAGCCGGCACACGCACGCTTACCCGCCGGACCAGCGCAACCCTCCCGCCGGAACCTGCCGGTACCTGCACCCCCGTATGACCCTAGGAGCACACCGATGTCGGAGACCCCTGCCAACGGCCGGACCCCGTTGGACCGCACCCCGCAGTGGGCCGCGCTGGGGAAGCACCGGGCGGACCTGGGCGAACAGCACCTGCGCGGGCTGTTCGCCGCCGACCCCGACCGCGGCACGCGCTACACCCTGCGGGTCGGCGACCTCTTCGTCGACTACTCGAAGCACCTGGTCACCGACCGCACCCTGGAGCTGCTGCGCGAACTCGCCGCCGCCACCGGCGTCGCCGAACTGCGCGACGCCATGTTCCGCGGCGAGAAGATCAACAACACCGAGGACCGTGCCGTCCTGCACACCGCGCTGCGCGCCCCCCGGGACGCCGTCATCGAGGTCGACGGCGAGAACGTGGTGCCCGCCGTGCACGCCGTGCTCGACAAGATGGCCGTCTTCTCCGAGAAGGTGCGCTCCGGCGCCTGGACCGGCCACACCGGCAAGCGGATCCGCAACGTCGTCAACATCGGCATCGGCGGCTCCGACCTCGGCCCCGCGATGGCCTACGAGGTGCTGCGCTCCTACACCGACCGCGACCTGACGGTCCGCTTTGTCTCCAACGTCGACGGCGCAGACCTGCACGAGGCCGTCCGCGACCTGGACGCCGCCGAGACGCTGTTCATCGTCGCCTCCAAGACCTTCACCACCATCGAGACCGTCACCAACGCGGTCGTCGCCCGCGGCTGGCTGCTGGAGCAGCTCGGCGCCGGCGACGAGGCCGTCGCCAAGCACTTCGTGGCGCTGTCCACCAACGCGCAGGGCGTCGCCGACTTCGGCATCGACACCGCCAACATGTTCGAGTTCTGGGACTGGGTGGGCGGCCGCTACTCCTACGACTCGGCCATCGGCCTCTCGCTGATGATCGCGATCGGCGCCGAGCGCTTCCAGGAGATGCTGGCCGGCTTCCGCCTGGTCGACGAGCACTTCCGCACCGCCCCCGCCGAGGAGAACGTGCCGCTGCTGCTCGGCCTGCTCGGCGTCTGGTACGGCGCGTTCTTCGACGCCCAGGCGCACGCGGTGCTCCCGTACTCGCACTACCTGTCGAAGTTCACCGCGTACCTGCAGCAGCTCGACATGGAGTCCAACGGCAAGTCGGTCGACCGCGACGGCAACCCCGTCGACTGGCAGACCGGCCCCGTGGTCTGGGGCACCCCCGGCACCAACGGCCAGCACGCCTACTACCAGCTGCTGCACCAGGGCACCAAGCTGATCCCCGCCGACTTCCTCGGCTTCGCGAAGCCGGTCGCCGACCTGCAGCCCGCCCTGGTCGCCCAGCACGACCTGCTGATGGCCAACTTCTTCGCCCAGACCCAGGCGCTCGCCTTCGGCAAGACCGCCGAGGAGGTCGCCGCGGAGGGCGTGCCCGCCGAACTCGTCCCGCACAAGACCTTCCGCGGCAACCACCCCACCACGACCGTCCTGGCCACCGAACTGACCCCGCACGTCCTCGGCCAGCTGATCGCCCTCTACGAGCACAAGGTGTTCGTCCAGGGCGCGGTCTGGAACATCGACTCCTTCGACCAGTGGGGCGTCGAGCTCGGCAAGGTGCTCGCCAAGAAGATCGAGCCGGTCCTGCTCACCGGCGAGGGCGCCGAAGCGCTGGACGCCTCGACCGCCAACCTGGTCGACCGCTACCGGGAGCTGCGCGGCCGGTAGGAGCAGGGGAGAGCGCCGACAGGGAGTCCCGACAGGGGCTCGGTAAGAACGGCGGGATCCACAACAGGGGCTCGGGGAACGGCGAGTCCGTGCTGCTGATGGTCGGAGCCCATCGGAGGTTCGTGCTGCTGCGTGCAGTAAACGGAACCGGAAGCCGATGCGCGCTCCGGCAGTGCACCGTCAGCAGACACGGGCTCGCCGTTCCCCGAGCCCCTGATGCCTCAGGCGATGCGCGCCAGCAGGGACTCGGCGTGCGCGGTGACCAGTTCGCGGGCCAGGGCGGGGTCGGGGACGGCGAGGGCGCGGGCCAGGGCGAGGTGTTCGGCGTGGTCCCGCTCGGCGCGGGCTGGGGTCGCGGTCGCGGCGGCCGAGACCCGGACCTGCCGGTCCCAGAGGGTCTCGTAGAGGGCGGTCAGGACCGGGTTGCCGGCGGCCCGCAGCAGGGTGAGGTGGAAGTGGCGGCCGGCCTCGACGGGGTGCGGGTCGCGGTGCTCGCAGGCGGCGACCAGCTCCGCGGCGGCGGCCGTCAGCGCCTCGGGGCCGCGGGCGGCGAGGCTGTCGACCGCCGCGTGCTCGAACTGGACCCGGGCGGCCAGGACGTCGCGGGCCTCGCCCGGGGCGATCGGGACGACCTGGGCGCCGCGCTTGGGGTACAGGCGCAGGAAGCCCTCGGACTGCAGGCGCAGGAAGGCTTCGCGGACGGGGGTGCGGGACAGGCCCAGCTCGGTGGCGACCACGCCCTCGGAGAGCAGCGTGCCGCCCGGCCAGGTGCCGTCCAGCAGACGGGTGCGGACGTGCTGGTAGGCCCGGTCGGCGGTGGGCAGGGCTTCGGTCGTCACCCGGTCATTCTGCCACGCCTCCTGGCTTGCATCTAAGCTTGCATCTATGATGCGGGCATGCCCCCGAACGCCCCGCGCTCCCGCACCGCCCTGTTCGTCACCTGCCTGAACGACACCCTCTTCCCCGGCACCGGCCGGGCCACCGTCACCCTGCTGCGCCGCCTCGGCGTCGAGGTCGACTTCCCGGCCGCCCAGAGCTGCTGCGGCCAGATGCACTTCAACACCGGCTACCGCAAGGAGACCGCGAAGCTCGCCCGGCACTTCGTGGACACCTTCGCCGGGTACGAGGAGATCGTCGTCCCGTCCGCGTCCTGCGCCGGGATGCCCGCCGAGGCGTACCCGCTCGCCGCCGAAGCCGCGGGCGATCCCGGGCTGGCCCGCGCGGTGGCCGAACTCGCGCCCAGGGTCGTCGAGTTGACCGAGTACCTGACCGACCGGCTGGGAGTCGAGGAGGTCGGGGCGTACTTCCCGCACCGGGTCACCTACCACCCCACCTGCCACAGCCTGCGGGCCACCGGGCTGGCGGAGCGGCCCTACCGGCTGCTGCGCGCGGTCCGGGGCATCGACTTCGTCGAACTGCCCGCGCAGGAGGAGTGCTGCGGCTTCGGCGGCACCTTCTCGGTGAAGAACCCGGCGGTGTCCGGCGCGATGAACGGCGACAAGGCCCGGCACGTGCGGGAGACCGGGGCGTCCGTGCTGGCCGCCGTCGACAACTCCTGCCTGATGAACATCGGCGGCCGGCTCACCAAGGACGGCCACCCGGTGCGCACCCTGCACCTCGCCGAGATCCTCGCCCGCACCGAACGGGACGGGCCGCTGCCCGGCCTCCCCGTCGTGGAGGCCGTCCGATGAGCAGGTCGTTCCTGGGCTGGCCCGCCTTCCCCGAGGCCGCCGCCCGCGAGGTCGGCAACCGGCAGCTGCGCGAGAACGTCCGCCGCGCCACCCACACCATCCGCGGCAAGCGGGCCGTGCTCGCCGCCGAACGCCCCGACTGGGAGCAGCTGCGCGACAGCGCCGCCGCGATCAAGGACCGGGTGCTGGCCGGCCTGGAGGGGTACCTGCTGCAGGTCGAGGAGAAGGTCACCGCGGCCGGCGGCACCGTCCACTGGGCCCGGGACGCCGCCGAGGCCAACCGGATCGTCACCGACCTGGTCCGGGCCACCGGCGAACGCGAGATCGTCAAGGTCAAGTCGATGCTCACCGAGGAGATCGGCCTCGACGCCGCCCTCGAAGCCGCCGGGATCAGCGCCCGCGAGACCGACCTCGCCGCCACCATCGTCCAGCTCGGCGACGACCTGCCCTCGCACGTCGTCGTCCCCGCGCTGCACCGCAACCGCAGCGAGATCCGCGAGATCTTCGCCCGCGAGATGGGCCGGCACGGCCGCCCCGCCCCCGAAGGGCTCACCGACGACCCCGCCGAACTCGCCGAAGCCGCCCGGCTGCACCTGCGGGAGAAGTTCCTCGGCGCCAAGGTCGCCGTCTCCGGCGCCAACTTCGTGGTCGCCGAGACCGGCACCCTGGTCGTCGTCGAGTCCGAGGGCAACGGCCGGATGTGCCTCACCCTCGCCGACACCCTGATCTCCGTCGTCGGCATCGAGAAGACCGTCCCCGACTGGCAGGACCTCGAAGTCTTCCTGCAACTGCTGGCCCGCAACGCCACCGGCGAACGGATGGCCCCCTACACCAGCACCTGGACCGGCACCACCGCCGACGACGGCCCGCGCGACTTCCACCTCGTCCTGGTCGACAACGGCCGCACCCGCGCCCTCGCCGACCCGGTCGGCCGCCAGGCCCTGCGCTGCATCCGCTGCGGCGCCTGCATGAACACCTGCCCCGTCTACGAGCGCACCGGCGGCCACGCCTACGGCTCGGTCTACCCCGGGCCGATCGGCGCGATCCTCAACCCGCTGCTCAAGGGGACCGACGACCCGCAGACCGCCTCGCTGCCCTACGCCTCCACGCTGTGCGGCGCCTGCAACGAGGTCTGCCCCGTCCGGATCCGGTTCACCGACGTGCTGCTCGACCTGCGCGCCCAGGTCGCCGACGGCGGCCGGCACCCCGTCGAACGGGCCGCGCTGAACACCGTCGGCGCCGTGATGGAACGCCCGGCGGCGTGGAAGGCCGCCGTCAAGGCCGCCGGACTCGTCGGACCGCTGCTGCCCGCCCGCACCCCCGTCCCCGGCTGGACCGACAACCGGGCGCTGCCCGACGTCCCCAAGGAGTCCTTCCGCAGCTGGTGGAAGCAGAACGAAGGAGAACGGGCATGACCGACACCGCCCGCGCGGAGATCCTCCGCCGGATCCGCGCCGCCGCCGTCCCGCCCGCCCCCGAACCGCCCCGGCACTACCTCCGGCACGCCCCCGGCCTCGACCCCGACGACCGGGAGGCGGTGCTCGCGCTGTTCGCCGAACGGCTGGAGGAGTACGGCGCCCGCGTGCTGCGCGCCCCGCGCCCCGCGGCGGCCGTCGCCCGGGCGCTCACCGAGGAGGGCGCCCGCAGCCTGGTCGTCCCCGACGGACTGCCCGCCGACTGGACCGCCGGATGGGACGGCCGGGTACGGGTCGACCGCCCGCCGCTCGACAAGGCCGAACTCGACGCCACCGACGCCGTCCTGACCGGCTGCGCGGCCGCCGTCGCCGACTCCGGCACGCTCGTCCTCGACGGCGGACCCGCCCAGGGGCGCCGCGCCGCGACCCTGCTGCCCGACCTGCACGTCTGCGTGGTCCGCGCCGAACAGGTGCACTCCGCGCTGCCCGGCGCGCTCGCCCGGCTCGACCCGGCCCGGCCGCTCACCTTCGTCAGCGGGCCGTCCGCCACCGCCGACATCGAGATGATCCGGGTCAAGGGCGTCCACGGCCCGCGCCGGCTCGCGGTCGTCCTGCTGGACTAGGCCCTAACCGCCCGGCGTGGGCGAGGCCGTCACCGCCGGGCGCGGGGCCGGGCCGTGCTGCGCCGTGTACACCAGGCCGAAGCCGAGGCCGGCCGCCAGCACCACCGCACCCGTCCAGGCCAGCACCCGCAGCAGCAGCCGCCGGTGCCGCTCCCGCCGGTGCGCGCGCAGGGCGGCCGCCTCGGCCCCGGCGAGCTCCGCGTCGAGCCAGGCGGCCCAGTCGGAATGGAGATCGTCGGACGCCATGGAGCGGACATTAGCAGTCCTTTACGCACGCTCCGGGGGAGCGCGGCACGAACGGCGCAACGCGAAAGGCCCCCCGGTGAGGCGGATTCTTGAGGTCCTCGCAACACCTGATGGCTTATGTGGTCGTCAGTAGATCACGCAGGCGCTCGGCTGGGGTTCTCCAGCCGAGCGTTTTGCGTGGTCGGCCGTTGAGCTTCTGAGCGACGTGTTCGAGGTCTTCGGGGCTGTGCGCGGACAAGTCGGTGCCCTTGGGGAAGTACTGCCGCAGCAACCCGTTGGTGTTCTCGTTCGATCCGCGTTGCCAGGGCGAGTGCGGATCGCAGAAGTAGACCGGCACTCCCGTGGCCACGGTGAACTGTTTGTGCGCGGCCATCTCGCAGCCCTGGTCCCAGGTCAGCGAGCCGCGCAGGTGCTCGGGCAGGGTCTGGACCAGTGGCACCAGCACGTCGCGGACCTCCGCGGCGGTGTGCCCGCCGGGCAGATGCCCGAGCAGGACGTAGCGGGTGGAACGCTCGACCAGGGTCACGATCGCGCTCTCGCTGCGGGCACCGACGATCAGATCGCCTTCCCAGTGGCCGGGCACCGCCCGGTCCTCGACCTCGGCAGGGCGATCGGAGATCATCACCATCTCGTCGACGAACCGCGGGGTGCGCTGCCGTGGACCGCGGTGCGGCTTGCGGCGGGTGCGTCCGGTGCGCAGTGCGAGCGCGACCTCGCGACGCAGAGCGCCACGGGCCTGGACGTAGATCGCCTGACAGACGGTCTCCGGACTCACCCGCATGCTGTCGTCGTCGGGGAACTCCATGACCAGAGCGTGACAGATCTGCTCGGGCGACCACTGTTCCCGCAGCTTGCCCGCGACGAACTCGCGCAGCGGACCGTCCTGGGCGAGCTTGGAGTCCTTGGGGCGCGAGCGGCTCTTCGCCCACGCCTGCTGGGCCCGATGCGGCTGATAGACGCCATCGACCGCCCGGGCATCGATCTCGCGCTTGACGGTTGACGCGGGCCGGCCGAGCGCCCGTCCGATCGCCCGCAGCGACCGGCCCCCACGACGCATGTCCGCGATCAACTCCCGCTCGGTCACCGTCAGATACCGCGGGTGCAGCCCGGCCTCGACCGCCGCAAGGGACGGCCGGGCATCAACAACAAGGGTGGTCACACCCGTCTTGTAGTCGACGCGGCGCCCGTCGGGGTGCAGACGCGCGTCGCCGACCTTCCGGATTCCGCGATCCCAGTCCCGGGCGGTTCGATCGTGGACGCCCACCTGCGCGGCGGCATCCCGTCGTCGCACCCCGGACGCACGAAGCCGGTCGTACTCCACCCGCCCCGGGTGCTCCCTCGCGCCGGGTTTCCCACGACTGCGGACACCGGCCCTGCGCGCCCACCCGGCCGCCGTGTGCCGATTCACCCCGACCGCCCGGGCAGCCCCCGCAACGCTGCCGTTCTCCCGGCCCAACGCCTCGAAGAACCTCGCCTTCAAACCCTCAAAACCCACGGTCCTCGCAACTCCCTGAACTCAGGGTGTTGCGAGGAGCGTTAGGGCGCGTATCTGGTTGTGATCAATTTGCGGGTTCTGCCCTCGTGGTGGGCTCTGGTCCGGTAGATCGTGTTGTGTGACGCGAGTGCAACTGACGGATGTTGAGTGGGAGTTCATCGAGCCGTACCTGCCGATCGGTGAGTACGGCCCGTATCCCGAGCGGCTGCGTCGGCAGTTCGAGGGTGTGATCTGGCGGTTTCGGACGGGCGGGCAGTGGCGGGAGGTGCCGGGCGAGTTCGGGGCCTGGTCGACGGTCCACAACCGCTTCCGGCAGTGGCGGGACGCCGGGGTGTTCGAGGCACTGCTGGAGGGCGCGATCGAAGAAGCCGCGAGGCGTGGCGAGGTGGACCTGTCGCTGGTCAGTGTCGACTCGACCACTGTTCGGGCCCACCAGGACGCCGCCGGGATGCACCTGGACCCCGATACGCTCGCCATCTTGGAGAAGGCCGCCGAGGAGGCGGAGAAGGCCCGGCAAAAGGGGGCGGCCCGGAGGGACAAGACGGGCATGGCGCCGAAGACGACCCGGAGCGGGACGAGCGGCGACGCGTCCGACGTCGGCGCAAGCTCCGGCTGAAGGCCGCCCTGCTCGGACGCCCCAGGGGCGGACAGACCAGGTGCTGCTGAACGAGCCGATCCAACTGCCCGGCGACGACTCGCTCACCCTGCCGTTCCTCGCCGTCACCAACCGGTTCGGTCTGGCCGGCGGCTGCACCCTGCGGGCCACCGCGGTCCGCATCGTCTGCGGCAACACCTTCCGAGCCGCCGAGTTGGAAGGCGAGCGCACCGGCACCGCCTACTCCTTCATCCACAAGCGCAACTGGCGCGAGCACCTCGAAGAAGCCCGGGAAGCCATCATCGGCGCACGGCGCGAGTTCAAGGAGTACGAGGAGCTGGCCACCGAGCTGCTCGGCATCCACGTCACCGCCAAGCAGCGTGAGCTGTTCCTCCGAGAGTTCATCCCGATGCCGCCCGAGGGGCTGGTGACCGACCGGGTCGCCAGGAACGTCGACGAAGCCCGTAAGGCCGTCCGGGACATTCTGGCGTCTCCGACTACCGCCCCGATCGCTGAAAGCGCCTACGGCCTCGTACAGGCCGCAGGCGAGTACCTGATCCGGTGGAACGGCAAGCAGTATCCCGGTAACCACGAGCCGCTCATCTCGGTGGAGCTGTTCGAGAAGGTGCAGCGCGTGCTGTCACGCAGCGCTGACAAGATCCAGCGGTACCGAACACACCACCCGCTGTTCCAAGGGCTTGTGACTTGCTCGGCCTGCCAGGGCTTGCTCGCCTGGAGCACCAGAAGGGCTACTGGTACGGCAAATGCCCGAAGCCGCGGGCCTGCAGCCGGCAGCGCTTCGTCCGCGAGGAGGTGGTCGAGCAGCAAGCCGCCAGTGCCATGAGTCGACTCCGGGCTCCACGGCCGCTGCTGGCTGCGTGGCTCAAGGGCGAGATCGAGGCCGATCTCCGGGCGCAGCTGTCGCTCCAGGAGGTGGCTCAGGAGGGGCTGAAGCAGGAAGCCGAGCGGGTCAGGGGCAAGCTGGCCGTCTTGTACGACGACCGCCTGGATGGTCGGATCAGCGCTGGCGACTACGACCTCAAAGCCGTCTCGCTCCATGCTCAGCAGGCCGACCTGTCACGGCAGCTGAGGGCGATGGAGGCCGAGGACACGTCCTACCTCGATAAGGCGTTCAGCTTCGTGGCCATGACCCAGCAGGCGGCGGAGGAGTTCCAGCAGTCGCAAGACCGTGACCGCAAGCGGGAGCTGATTGGCGAGCTCTTCGACAAGCTCACCCTCGATGGCGAGCGGCTGGAGCCGACCTACAACCCGCGTGCGAGGTGGCTGCTGACCGAAGTCCTGCCCTTGAGCGGGCCCGGAAATGACAAATTCGAACCAGGCGATTTTGGCTCTGGAGGCACGAAAAAAAGCCTCTACTGGGACTCTTCATTTCTCTTGGCGGGCAGCCACAATCGCTATTCGAGCCCTATTCGACCAGTGACGTCAATAGCTAGTTAGCCTTCGGCGGGTCGCTTCTCTCCATGTTTTCCTGTGTGGAAGAGGTGCGGCCCGCAACTTTGCGCCGAGCGGACGTATTCGTCGTTGTCCGCCTTTTAAGATATCCTGATTTGGAATTCATTGCAATCACCGAGGAGCCGGGCAACCCCCTGGTCGTACCAACCAGCACCCCGCGCGCCAGCACCAGCTTGGCCACCGGCCCCGAGCTCTGGGACTCGATGAAGACCACGGCCGCAGTCTCCTAGATCAGCTGGCAGACCGCCTTTCCATACCGCGAGCGGGCAGTACTAAAGCCAGGCGAGCGCATCGAGACAGCCCGCTCGGATGTGACCGGCTCGCTGTCGCTGTGGGGCTTCTTCACCCGAAACGGCCTCGATTCGAGGCCGAGACGGCCGAGTGGGCAAGCTTCCTTGACGGCTGGATCAGCAGCTATAGCACAGGCAGACCAGCTGAGCTATAGACGGCAGGGTCGACCACCAGCTTCCAGCCATTCCTTCTCAGCTACATGCCGTGGCAGCCTGGCACCCTTCAAACCTCGGCATACGAAGAACCCAGTAGTTGCTTCGGATCACCGTGACGAAGCTGTGGCTGGTTCCTTTCGGGAACACCGGGCCGCGCTTGGAAACGAGACGACACCTGGCGCTATCGTCCATTTCAGGACGCGGGGCCCAGCTCAGGTAGCTGAGCCCCTAGCACAGACAGCTTTATGGGGAGGAAGTCCGTGGCCGGCATCTTCAATGCCTACTGCGCCGCACGAAACTGGCGGAACCGTGTGGCCAGATCGTGCGAACAGAAGATGGGGGTCTGGTGGCAGCGATTCAATCGCTGGTGCCGCCCGAATCTTCCGGGGCTGACGGTGGTGATTGGGGTCATGGCTATTGTCGTGGCCGTACTGCTCGCCTAGTGCGCAAACACCGCAGCACTCGAAGAAGCGCATACCAATACCGTCGAGCCTTGGCGCGAGGGTATTGGTATGGCGCCAATCAGTTCAAGACCGCTCTGATTGCCATGGCGAGATTCTCGATCCAATCAATGGTTGCACTCGTCTCGGGCGCCGTGATCGACTGGCGGGTGCCGGTCGAACGATCGATGTCGGCTTCGTGCGCAATCGCGTTGCGGCGGTCCGCAATCTGTACTTGCTGCAGCTTCACCTGATCCACTGTCTGGCCTGCGCCCAGGATCTGGGTAACTTCCTTCCAGATGTCACCTTGCTTCTTTTGGGTGACGTACTGGAGGCCCTCCGCGATACGGTCCGGCTTCTGGTAAGAGTCCCGGCCAAGGCGCTCGGTCAGGTGTTCGGTCATGACCTCGTCGACCGGTCGACGGAAGCGAATGTCCTCGACCGTCTGCCAGGACACCGTGTAGTTCTTGAGCCGATCGGGCCGGGGAGCTGGCCGGTCGCTGATGATCGCGACGGCGCGGCTGATGATCTCGCGGTGAAGCCAATGATCAAGCGCGGACACCGCTTGGACCCAAGCGGCCCGGTACAGGTCCGTATACTCCACCTGGGACAGGTCGCCCAGGTTGAGCTGGCTTGCGGCAGCACTCTCCAGCGCCGCCCCGCTGTGCACCATGCGACGACAAAAGTTGATGTTGGTCTTGAACTGCTCCCACCGCTCGTCATGAGCCGGCTGGAAGGTGCCAATAGTCACGTGCGTTCCGCCCCGAAGATTCTGATAGTCACTCAGTTGATCTCGGGGCGGAGCGTAGCACTACTCGACGGTGTTCACCGACAGATTTTCGGGGTCGGCCTCCAGCTCGTCCGGCATCAGTCCCAGCCCTTCTCCGATTGCCTGGAACTCGGCAAGGGCGGCCTGAAGGTCATCGATGATCTCCTGGATCAGGATCTCAGGGGTCGGCAACGAGTCTGCATCAGCCAGCGACTCGTCCTCGATGAACTTCAAGTCCAGGTTGACCTTGTCGCGTTCGATGAGCTCGGCGTAGTCATAGGCCTTGAACCTCGCGGTCTCAACTCGCTCAGTCTGTGGCCTGCCCGGCATATAGCAGTCCACGAAATCCTGCAGATGCTCTCGCCTCAGCGGGTTCTGCCTCATTGTGAAGTGCTGGTTCGTCCGGAAGTCATACACCCACAGCCTGGTTGTCGCGGGGGTCGCGTCCGGCTTCGGCTTACGCTTTTCAAAGAACAGAACGTTGGCCATGACGCCGTTAGCGTAAAAGATGCCCTTAGGCAGGCGAAGTAGGGTGTGAACGTCACAAGTCTGGAGAAGCTTCCGGCGGATATTCTCACCGGCTCCCGTCTCGAACAAGACGTTATCCGGCAGAACGACTGCGGCACGCCCCGTCTCCTCTAGCAAAGAGAAGATGTGCTGAACGAAATTGAGTTGCTTATTAGTGGTACTGGTCCAGAAGTCAGTGCGGGTTTCACCGTAGTTGGCGCCACTGATCGTGCCGACGCCGAACGGGGGATTCGCAAGAACGATCGTGGCATGCCGCGAGGGTTCGTTGGCAAGCGCGTCCCCTACGTCGATGAGGGGCTTGCCGTTCGGCAGGCCAACCCCGTGGAGCAGCATATTCATAGAGGCGAGGCGCGCCGTCTCTTCTACAAGCTCGACACCCGTGATGCCCTTGTTCTGAAGCTGGCGTCGCTGGTCGCTGGTCATGCTGTTGCCATGGCGCCTCTCGATGTACGCCGCAGCAGCGATCAGAAAACCACCCGTGCCGCAGGCCGGGTCCATGATGACGTCCGTCGGCTCCGGCTGAATGCAGTCCACCATGGCATCGATGATCGGCCGCGGCGTGAAGTACTGCCCAGCGCCGGTCTTACGGTCCTCGGCGCCGCGCTGGAGCAGTCCCTCGTAAGCGTCACCCTTAACGTCGACGGTCGTGCGACTCCAGTTGTGCTTACGAATCAGGTCCTTGATCAGCTTTTCAAGGGTTGCCGAGGATTGGATCTTGGATCGAGCACCCTTAAAGATGGCCCCAATCATACCCGGCTTCTTGCCCAGCTCCGTAAGGACATATTGATACTGGTCGTTCAGTGCGTCACCGCTCTTCGCGACCAGGCTCGGCCAATCCAGGCCCGCAGGGACAACTTCGACCTTGTTAAGAGGTCGCTCCTTCATCTCCTGGGCCATCTTGAGAAACAGCAGATAGGTAAGCTGCTCAACATAATCGAGAGTCGACACTCCTGAGTGACGAAGCAGCTCGCAGTACGACCACAAGCGGTTGACCAGGACCCCGGTGTCCTCCGTCTCCGTGGACGAGGAAGTGGTAAGCGTGGTCATAGTGGCAGCTCTTCCTTGACATATGTTGAGGGCGTGCTTGAGCTTTGGTCAGAAATTCGCCGGGACCGGCGCCTAGGCGATCCGAAGCTTGCCGACTTAATCTTCTCCAGTAGTGCAGACGCCGGCTCATCGTTGGCGTCCTGCGGCACTAGCTTCCCACTGAAAGCCGCTTCCATGATCGCCCGGCGCAGCGCCAGGCGGCGCGAAGCAGCAGCATTCGTCAGAACTCGAACCCTTGCGAGCCGGTCTTGCTGAAGTGCCAGTTCGGCGAGAATTTCTTTCTGCTCAGCGGTCGGCGGCAACGGAATCGGCATTGCCGCAAGTTTCGTCCCATTTACGTTCGCCTGGCCAACCTGCTGGCTCGCAACGGACGCCACATACTTACGACCATACGGGCTATTGATGACGAGATTGACCCATTCGGGCTCAATTCCGGCAAGGAACTGGCACCGGATAAGGTATGACGCAAACGTCATTGGCCCTAGCTTGCCATGGTAGACGGCTGACTTTCCCACCAGCTCGGCGCTGTTGGTCCGATTGAACAGCAGGTCACCATCTTCGAGCATAAGCTTTTTTACATCGTCGTGATCACTCGGCAGAAACTTCAGATTTCCCGGATCAATTACGCCTGACTGAAGATTCCCCATCCTCAGTACGGGAATGTCGCTTGCATCTCGCATTTCGGCGGTTTTTGCTGAAGTGCCGTACTCAATCGCCGAAGTGAGCTGATCGACCGAGGCGACAGCCCAATGCTTCGGGAGCTCTACAGGAAACGTAGCGCCGGGCCCGCTCGGATTCGCGCGCCGGCGAGCAACAACCGTTTTCCGCTCGGCAAGTACATCCTTAAGAAGCGCATCTCCCGAGTCGCCGCTGCCGCTGAATTCCATAAGGCGCCCCGAAACAGCCTGCGCTGCCAAGCTGGCAACAAGAGTGCGGTCGCGCCGACCAGCCGCCTCAATGTTGGATGTTGCAATATCAAGGCGAGTTAGCTGGGCATCAAGCACGGCCGCGATTCGCACCTGCTCGGCCAGAGGAGGCAACAGAACCTGCGTATCACCAAAACCCTTAGCTGAAATTTCCTTGAAAGTTGTTCCGCTCGCTCGGTTCTGAATCTCCGGCGTGACATACTGGAGATACCAGTAGAGGTAGTTTGGATCGAGGGCTGGGGATGGCAATGCACTCTTGCAGCCCTGGTTCGTGCAGAGTTCCGTACCAGCGATGGCGACATAGCCGATCGGTGCCCTGGAACTAAAAATTACCGACCCGGCCGGAATCAGTCGGGCGGAGCATGAGTCGTACCCCTCATGAGACAACCCGCGGCGGCCACGGCGGATTACCTGGGAGCGGTCCTTAGCCATGTCATCCGGCGTGATCCAGACAACGTCCTCGCTCCAGTAGCGATCAACCCCAGTCTTGGGTGTCGCACCAGAAGCGATTTCACACAGATCTCTGAGTGGCGCGCGCACCCACCCAGCGGGCAGCTCTGAGGTCACGCGCTCAACTCCTTATCTAGCTCGTTGATGTATCGCACGGCAGCTTCTTCGCCGAAGTCGGCGAGGTAGCCGTCGGTGCCGCCCCGCTGCGTGAACGGCGGGTGGTCCAGGTCGGCAGTGTCGAAGCGTACATTCTTCGCAACTGCCTCAGCGATCTGCTCCAGCCACCACTGCTGCTTCTCGGTCAGTGCCACGCCTGCCTGCTGCTGGCGCAGCATCCAGGCAGCGAAGCGCTCCTCGATCACCTCCCGGTACGGGCGAAGTTCCTGATCAAGGCCAAGCTCGAACCGGATGATCGAGACCAGGTCAGCCGGCCCATGCTTCACGCCCCGCTTGCCAGCAGCCAGGTCCAGCGCCTCGTACGCGCGCCACAAGCCTTCAGGGGTCCACCGATGCGGTGGCCGCTCCAACCGGCGGGCAATCTCCTTGAGCTGGTCGAAGACCTCTCGCGGGGTGACTGAGCGGTTGGCGTAGGCCAGTTGGAAGGCCGTGATCTCGTCCTGGTGTTCTTGGACGTACTTGCGCCACGACGTGATGATGCCTTCCGCATCCTCCCGGCTTATCACCACCGCACCGGCGTGTAGCAGTTTGTCGGCCGTGACCTCGTCCACGACTACGTCGGCTGCCCGACGGATCTCCAAGATCCGCTCACGCAGCTTGTTGCTGCGGGCCAGCGGAGCCACCGACTGCCGAGCAAGCTCGTAAACGGCCTTCTCGCCACCGCGCGCCTTAGCGGCCTCCTGGGCGTCGACCGAGACGGCGTCGACCATGGTTCGGGTGATCTGGCGCAGCGGCTGGCCGGCCAGCTTCTCGAGCTCCAGCCGGTCGTCCTCCGAGATCTGCTTGTCGAGCCGGGCTAGGCGGGCGGCCAGCGTGGAGACTTCGTCCGGCGTGATGCTGCCGTTGCCAGCGTTGCGCAGCAGCTTCTCCAGCGACTGGCGTTGCACCGGGTCGCGGTCGAGCGGCGCGGCGTCGACCTTGGGGTTCTCAGTCACGCCGACGGCGTCGACGATGACGAAGCGGGCCTTGTCACCCACGTCGGGGGTGACCTTGGCGAAGTCGGCCCGAGAGATGGTGCGGGCGCCGCGCCCCTTCATCTGCTCGAAGTAGGCCCACGACCGTACGTCGCGCAGGAACACCAAGCACTCGAGCGGCTTGATGTCGGTACCGGTAGCGATCATGTCGACGGTCACGGCGATTCGGAGCTCGGCGGAGTTTCGGAAGTCACTGATTAGGTTGTGAGCCTTGCCCGCTTTGTGTGTGATCTTCTTGCAGAAGTCGTTCCCGCGGCCAAACTCCTCGCGGATTATCTGGACGATCTCATCAGCGTGAAGGTCGTTGCGGGCGAACACCAGGGTCTTGGGAACCATCCGCTTGTCAGCCGGGATCTTAGCGCGCTCCGGAAAGATCTCGGTGTAGAGCTTATCCCGAAAGGTCTTGATGACCAGGCGCATCTGGTCTTTGGGCATGACCGAGGCACCGACCTGGGTCGCCCGATAAGTCATGTCCTCGTCGAGCTCCTCGTACTTCTGTCGACGGGTTCGCCGATCCACCACCGGGACCGTGACGCCCGACGGGATAGTCGAGCCCTGCGCGGTCACCTCCGTGTGAATGCGGTAGACATCGAAGTCGACGTTCACGTTGTCAGCGACAGCCTGTTCGAAGGTGTACTCCGAGACAAGGTTCCGGTCGAAGAAGCCGAAGGTCTGGGCAACCGGCGTGGCTGTCAATCCCACCAGGTGGGCGTCGAAATACTCCAGCACATTGCGCCATTTGCCATAGATGGACCGATGGCACTCGTCAACGATGATCAGGTCGAAGGTCTCGGGCGGAACCTTCTTGTTGTACTGAACTTCGATCGGCTGGTCGGACTCGCCGACCTCGGGCTCATCACTGTCGAGCGAGGGCATTGGCTTGCCAGCCAGCGCCAACCACAAGCGCTGAATCGTCGAGACGACGACCTTCGTGGAGTCCTCAAGTTCAGCGCCGCTGGACAGGCGCTGGACGTTGTACTCCTCCGGGAACTTTCGTCGGGTGCCCGGAATCACGTAGTTGTCGAACTCACCCTTGGCCTGCGCACCCAGGTTGTTGCGGTCGACCAGAAAGAGGATCTTCCGAGCATTGGCGTACTTGGCCAGGCGATGACTGAACGTCACCGCCGTGTAGGTCTTGCCCGCACCAGTCGCCATCTGGATCAGGGCGCGCGGCTTGTCCAGCGCCAGGGACTGCTCCAGCCCCGTCACCGCCTCAATCTGCGCCGGCCGCAGGGTGCTGGTGTCGAGCGCTGGCATACGCCACCGCATCTTGGCGCGGAATGTTGGGGCCTGGGGATCTTCCTCCGCCTCGCGCATCCAGAGTGACAGCGTGTCCGGCCGGTGGAAGGAGAACACTCGGCGCGACCGCGAATCAGGGTCAAGCGTGTTGCGGAACCAGGTGGTTCCGCCGTCGCTGGCGTAGCGGAACGGCAGGTCCTGGCGCCAGGCCGAGAATCGCTGCGCCGAGGTCAGGTTCTGAACGTAGCCATCAGCTTGGGACTCGGCTGCTGCAAGGTCGGCGCCCTCCCGCTTCGCCTCGATCACACCGACCAACTTCTCGTCGACGTACAGCAGATAGTCCGCCCGGCCCGCTCCCACAGTTACTTCGCGCAGGGCAACGCCCCGCTTGGCAGCGAGGTTCACCTCAACCGCGGTGTTGTTCTGTACGGCCCAGCCGGCGTCCGCAAGCATCTGGTCCAAGGCGACGCGGACCTGGGCTTCGGTCAACGGTTCCCGAGCGGCTGGCTCGGCGTTGCGCAGCCACTGGTCGCGCTCGGCGGTGTCGGGCTTCGCCGGTGTGCGCGCGCCCAGGGCATCGGCCACCGGCTGCTCGGCGACGTCACCAAGTGAGGCGAGCAACTCAGTGAGGCGCGCTTGTTCGGCCTGCGCCTTCGCTAGGGCCGCCTCGGCTTGCTTGCGGGCGGAACGCTCGGCGTCGAGCCGACTCTCGGTACTCCGGAAGCTCAGGTTAGTGTCGGTGAGCTTCTGAACGACCTGCCCGTATTCGCGGTGAAGCTGCTCCTGCTCCCGACGCTCAGCAGCACTAGTCGCTGCCTCCTGAGCGGGCGGCGTCGGTGGCACCCAGGCTCGGTGTTCACGCGTGCCGGTGAGCAGACGGTCGAACCAGACCCCAAGCCGGAAGCAGGTTTTTACGGCTTCGAACGCGGCGCGCTGCTCGGCGTAGCCGTGATGAGCCGCACGGTTGCCGAGTAGTCTTAGCTGGTCAAAGGCCTGGTTAACGTCGCCATGCAGGACACCTTCGCGCGCCAGCGCCCGCAGAAGGTCAACTTGGCGGCCGCCTTCAGGGCGAAGCCGGAACCGACGTACGAGGTCAACAGCCAGAGCCTCACCGAACTGCCGCGACTTGAACAGCGCGACGTTGGGGTCCTCGAAGATGGAGGCTTCCGCTCCTGCGCCGTACAGGACGAGCAAATCCAGGTGCTGGAGCAAGAAACCAAAGTTCACCGAGGCTGCTGCCAGCCTCAAGATCCTCGGGTCTTGACTACCCGCCGCCCGTGCCCCCACAGCTGCCCCCATCCTCTTGATCGCGTCACACCAGGATGCCTGATCTATGGATGACCAGGCTTCGATTCGCAACATCCAGAGCTGGGAGGTTGCACAAGTCCGACTTTCTCCTCTGACCGACCCAGCCCAACCAAGCAGCACTCACCTCATAGTTCCCGGAGCCCGACCAGTACCCGGCCCATAAGGAGGGGGCCGTCAAGCCGTAGCTGCTCCTTGGTGAGGGGCTGGAGGGGCTTGGCTCGACCCGTACGGTTCGAGGCCGGCCTCGGAGCTGGTGTCGAGGGCTCGGCCGGTGGCTTCTGTGCGCTGGGCGTCAGCTCGGCCCACACCACCTTGCCGCCGGTCGGCGGGTAGTAGAAGCCCCATTGGCTGCTCATCTGCTCGACCAGGAAGATGCCGCGCCCGCTCTGGGCATCTTCGCTGACGTGCTGAAGCACGGGTGGGCGTGGGTCGCGGTCAGCGATCTGCACCACGGTGGCCTGGCCGTGCAACTGAAGGTCCAGCGCGAAGGTGTGCGCCTTGGACAGCTCGGCCGAAGTCAGCCGCTCCTGCTGCTGCGAGTCGGGGTGTTGAATCGCGTTGGTGGCCAGCTCCGACACCACCAGCAGCACCTTGTCGATCAAGTCGGGCGGCACTCGCCAGCGGCTCAGCACATCGCGAGTGTGGCGCCTGGCCCAGCCGATGGCGTTGGGGGTGTCGGCCAGCAACAGGTAGCTTCGGGGCGCAGCGGGGACTTGCGGCATTGCAGACGCCTCCCGGCGAGGCGGTGGCCCGGTGCACCCAGGCCACTGCGCTGGTTGGGGCGGAGCTACTTCGTGGCGACGACGTAGACGCTGGCCCACTCGCGCTTCGGGCTGGCCAGGGTGGGATCGAAGGACCAGCGCTTCACGCTGGTGAAGCCGGCCTCGGCGAAGAGCTGGGCCAGCTTCTCGAAGTCGTACGCCCAGAGGTGCGGGGTGTAGTTCGGGGCGTCGTCCTGGTCGCGGAAGACGTAGTTGATCAGGTCGAGGTAGGTGTTGATATCCCCGACGCAGCTGCGCTTCGAGTACCAGCGCTCGATCATCTCGGTGGCCATCTCGGGGCGCACCGGATACTGCGCGAGCACGAACGCGGTATCCGGCACGCCGGTGATGATCTGTCCGCCGGGGCTGAGCACGCGGTAGGCCTCGCTGGCGAAGCCCTTGGCCGAGTGCGGGTAGTCGATGTGCTCCAGGAAGTGCTCGTTGAACAGCAGCTCGGGGCTTCGCCTGTGAAGGTGGACACGCGGTTGGTTGTCACGCGGCGAGCGTGAGCTTAGCGGCGTGGTGTCGGCGTTCGTAGTCGTTGGGACTGAGGTGGGCGTTGGTGGAGTGTCGGCGGCGGGTGTTGTAGCGGGTCAGCCAGGCGAAGACGGTCCTGCGGCAGGTGGCGGGTTCGCTGTAGTCGTGGGCGCCCTTGAGGGTTTCGCGTTTGAGGGAGGCGTGGAAGCTCTCGCAGGCCGCGTTGTCCGCGCTGCTGCCGACCGCGCCCATCGACCGGGTGACGCCCAGCTCCGAGCACAGGCCGGCGAAGGCCCGTGACCCGTACTGCGCCCCGTGGTCGGAGTGGAAGACCGCCCCGTCCAGGTTGCCGCGGACCTGGGCCGCCATTTGCAGCGCGTCGGCGACCAGGTCGGTGCGCATGTGGTCGGCGATGGACCAGCCCACGACCTTGCGGCTGAAGCAGTCCAGCACGGTCGCCAGGTAGAGGAACTCCCCGCCCGCCAGCGGTAGATAGGTGATGTCGCCCATGTACTTGCGTCCCGGTTCCGGGGCGGTGAAGTCCCTCTCGAACAGGTCCGTGACGACCAGCGCGGCCGGGTCAGGGACGGTGGTGCGGACCCTTCTGCGCAGGCGGACGCCGGCGATGGAGTGGGTCCGCATGACCCGGGCGACCCGCTTGTGGTTGACCCGCGTCCCGGTCCCACGCAGTTCGGCAGTCGCCCTCGGCGAGCCGTAGGCGCCCCCGGAATCGGCGTGGATGCGGCGGATCCGTTCGGCCAGGACCTCGTCCTCGCGTCGGCGGACGGCCCTGGCGCCGGCGCCGCCGAGCCACTTGTAGTAGCTGGAGCGGTTGACGTCCAGGACCTGGCACAGCCGCTTCACCTCGTAGGCGTCCCGGTGGTCGTGGACGAACTGGAAGCGGCTCACCAGTTCGTCTCGCCGGCGAAATACTTGGCCGCCCTGCGCAGGATGTCCCGCTCGGTGGCCAGCTTCCGCTTGCTCGCCTCAAGCTCGGCCACGCGGGCCTCCAACTGCCGGATCCGCTCGTCCGGATCGGCGGACGCGGCCGGCTGTCCTGCCCGAGGCGGCGTCGTGCCGCCCCGCCGGGCATCTGCGGGCGCGATGCCGCGGCGGTCCCGGTCCCTCAGCGCCCACTCGCGCAGCGTCGCCCGGTTGATGCCCAGGTCAGCGGCGATGTCCTTGTAGGTCGCCTCGGGCGTGATCTCGGCCATGCTCAGGCATTCGTCCATCCAGATCACGGCGGACACCTACATGTCGGTCCTGCCGGAGATCGCTCACGCCAACGCTGAAGCGGCCGTGGCGCTCGTGCCGCAGCCCAGGCCCGTGCGGGCCGACGACGGCGTGGTTAGCCCCTCGCTAGCATCGAAGCCCAGAAACGCCAATGGGCGTCCTTCCCGAAGGAAGAACGCCCAGGTCAGGCGATTGCCTCGCTGTGCGCCGCCAGGGACTCGAACCCCGGACCCGCTGATTAAGAGTCAGCTGCTCTAACCAACTGAGCTAGCGGCGCCTGCTGACGTGGAAGACTCTAGCAGCGGCCGGGCCGGAGCCAAAATCGATTCCCGCCGGGACGGCACCTCCCGTTCAGCACCCGTTCGGCACCGGGTCGCCGCCCTCCCGCACCCGCCCGCGGGCCGCCCGGACGCACGCCCACAGCACCACCGACGCCCCCGGCAGCCAGGGCTCGCTGGTGTCCGGCGCCACGATCCACCGGCTGGACGAAGCCTCCGGCGCGTCGATCGCCCGCTGCACCGGCGGCACCGTCACCGCGTCCCCCGCGCCGTGGCACAGCAGCGGCGGCACGTCCCGGGCCCACTCCTCCCAGGCGAGCAGCGTCCGCAGTCGGGACGCCGCCCCCGGCTGCACGAACAGCAGCGTCCGGCCCCGGTAGGTCGCCACCGGGCCGCAGCCCGGGCCCGAGGTCCACAGCTCGTCCAGCACCCGGCGGCCGAACACGGCCGGCAGGCTGATCACGTCGAACGCCCGGCCGCAGGGCAGGACCGCGGGCGCCCACGGCCGGGCCTCCCACAGGGCGCGCATGCTGCTCGGGTACTCGCTGGCGGAGGCGAGCCACGCCTCCCCGGCGACGCTGACGTACTCCACGGATTGATAGGTCCAGATGTCCACCTGGTCAGGGTGGACCGGTGGCGCGGGCGGCCGGGGAGAAAACGGCGTTCGCCGGACAGCGGGGGGTGCGGGGGCGTACCATCGCCCGCCGCATATGCCAGTGGCCTGGCGGACCCCAGGCGAGGGCCCCCGGCGAGGGCCCCGGCGGGACCTACTCCTCCGGGCCGCGGCGCTGCAGCGAACGGCCGTACTCGACCATCTTCACCGCGTAGTCCGCCGTCCAGTCGGCCCGCTCGGCGACCTGCTCCGGCGAGAGCGCGTCGAACCGGCGCGGATCCGCGAGCTGCGCGGCGGCGAGCGCCTGGAAGTCGGTGGCCCGCTCCGCCGCGGCCCGGAACGCCAGGGCCAACTCGGTGGAGCGCGACAGCAGTTCGGACGGATCGTCGATCGACTCCAGGTCGAAGAAACGCTCCGGCTCCGGCTCCGGACCGGGCGGCTCGAAGATCAATTCAACCGGCCGGATCCGCCGGGCCGGGCCCGGCACCGACGGAACGGCCGCCGGAACCGGCGAACCGCCCTGGTCGGACGCCTGCGGATGCGAGTCGGGCATGACGGGGCACCTCCGGGAGTGCGAGGGAAAGACGGCCGCCGTCCATTGTCGCGCGCGAACCGCCAGAACCGGAACGGTGCGCCCACGAGCGCTATTCCCTGCCGGGGGGCGCGCGAGCCGCTCCGCGCGCCGGCTGGGGAACGGCGAGCCCGTGCTGCTGGTGGCCGGAGCCCGTCGGAGTGTCCGTGCTGCCGCGTGCCGTGACAGAACCGGAAGCCGACGCGCGCTCCGGCAGTGCACCGGCAGCAGACCCGGGCTCGCCGTTCCCCGAGCCCCTGACGGTGCGCTCCCGCCGTCCTCGCCTACAGGCGGACGCGGTGTTCGGCGAGGTGGGCGAGGACCGCGTGGTTGGCCTCCCAGCCGTCGGGGAACTTGACGGCGACACCCAGTTGGACGGGTTCGGTGGCGGGGTGGTTGTCGAGGAGCTCGGGGATGCCGGCCCGGGCGACCACGATGCAGGCGTGCCGGTGGCGGGAGGCCAGCACGCAGAGGCGGCCGGTCTCCAGGTGGAAGGCGGTGGCGTCGGGGCGGCCGGAGAGCGGGTGCAGCACGACGGTGACGTCGTACTCGCGGCCCTGCAGGCGGTTCGCGGTGTCGACCGTGACGCACTCGCCGGCCGCCGGGTCGACCGGCACGCCCAGCCGGGCCAGCTCGGCGCGGACCGCGGCGGCCTGGTCCCGGTGCGCGGTGCCGACCGCGACCCGGCCGGGGGTGAGCGGGGTGCTGCCCTGCTCGGAGTGCGCCGTCAGCCCGCGCTCCAGCAGGCGGCGGACGGTGGCCGCGACGGCGGCGACCGCCTGGGCGTCGGTGCGGACGGTGTGCCGGGCGGGCAGTTCCAGCAGCGCCCAGCCGCTGGCCGCGGCCTCGTCGATCGCCGCGTCCACCGCCGAGCCGTCGCCGCGCAGGCCGGGCCGCAGGGTGCGGTCGTCCGGGCCGGTGCCGGAGCGGAACGGGGTGTAGGGGTAGAAGGCGGCGGAGACCAGCGGCGCCGCCGAGGCGGGCAGCCGCCAGGAGACCGGGAGGCGGTGCGGACGGATCGCCGGGTTGTGGGCGAGCAGGGTGACCACCGCGGAGGAGGACGGGTCGTAGGACAGGCCCGCCCACTGGTCGGTGCCGACCACCGTGAACGGGTCGAGCTGGCCCGGGTCGCCGACGAACAGCGCCCGTTCGAAGAGCCGGGCGACGGCCAGCAGCGCGTCCGAGCGCATCTGGTACGCCTCGTCGACGATGGCCTGCCGCCAGGGCTGCTCGGTCCGCACCCACTGCCACTTGGCCGCGGTGGAGATCACCACGTCCTGTTCGAGCAGGTCGGCGACCTTGTCCTTGGCGGTGACGTTGGCGTGCCGCAGGGCCTCCGGGGCGGGCCTGGCGTCGCTCGCGTGCAGCCGGCCGATGCTCATCTCCGGGGCCTTGACCGCCAACCGGTCGACCAGGTCGTCGACCTGGCTGTTGGTCTGGGCGACGATCATCAGGCGCTCGCCCGCGCCGACCAGTTCGCGGGCCGCCCGCACCACCAGCGTCGACTTGCCCGCGCCCGGCGGGGAGTCGACCACGACGCCGCGCGGCGCGCCCGGCGCGGGGCGCACCACCGCGTCGAGGATGCCCGCGACGGCCCGGTCGGCGGCCTCGCCGGGGGCCGGTTCCGGGTGCCGGCCGCCGGTGGGCGCGCCCTGGGGTTCGGTGAGGTTCATTCGGTGATCATTCCCACTCGTCCGCGCCGACCGGCGCATCCTCGACGGCCACCGGCGGGCCGCCGTGCGTCCACGGGGTGTCGGCGGGCTCCGGCAGCGGCGCGGACTGCCGGGGCGCCAGCTCGAACAGGGTGAACACCACGGTCGAGCCCGGCTCCGGGACGCTGCCCGGCTCCGGGTCCTTGCGGCGGCCCATGCCGGACAGCAGCCGCACCACCACCTCGCCCGGCCCGGACGAGACGATCTCGGCCCGCTGGGCGGGCTCCGCGTGCGCCCGGTGCACCTCGCGGCCCGGGTCGGCGTGCGGCCGGTCGCCGGTGCGCAGCACCAGCAGCGGGCGCGGCTTGGGGGAGCGGCCCTGCGACCACTCCGGGACGACGTCCACCACCTCGCCCACGAACGCCTCGCCCGCGAGCCGGCGCTCGGCCATCGCCAGCGGGTCGTCCAGCGCCTCCTGGATGTCCAACTTCGCCTGCTCGCGCTCGCGCTGGGCCAGCTTGCGGGCCGCCGTCACCGCGTCGTCCCGGCGCGGCTGCGGGGGCTCGCCCGCCGCGACCCGCTCCCGGTGCATGGTGAACGACCAGCGGTCGCCCTCCCAGCGGTCCGGCAGGTGGCCGGCGGCCGGGAGGGCGCGCAGCAGGTCGATGCCGTTCCAGACGTCGTGCCAGGCGGGCAGCGCGGCCGCGTGCAGCACCCGGGCCAGTTCGGCGCGCGCCCGCTCGACCAGGACGGCGGCCCGGCGGACCCCGGCGTCGTCCCGGGCGGCCTCGGCCCGCTCGCGCACCGCCACCGCCGCGTCGTGCCGCAGGATCGAGGGGGCCAGCACCCGTTCGTCGAACTTCGGGTCGGTGGTCGGACCGGCCGGCGGGTGCAGCAGCAGGCCCTCGCCGTCCCGGGCGGTCTCCACCCACTCGGCGGCGGCCGCGCCGAGGGCGGCCGGCTCCAGGCCGGCCGGCGGCAGGTGCCAGGCAAGCCGGGCGGCCAGGTGCTGGTCCTCCAGGTTGCTCTGCCCGGTCGCCCAGTGCCGGGACAGCAGGCCGGTCATCGCCAGCAGCATCGAGGAGCCCGGAACCTGCGCCCGGTCCGTCAGATGCGTCAACCACCGCCCCAACAGAGGGACTTCGGTCGGCGACGGAAACTCGCCCGGGTCCGGATCCTCGACCGTGCGGCGGAACCGGGTGGAGCGGCCCAGCAGCGCCAGGTGCGCCACGCCGCCCGCGTTCGGCACGATCAGCTGCGGCGCGTCCGCGCACAACTCCCGCACCACCGGCACCTTCTCGCCGCTGACCGGGTCCTTCTCGGAGCCCTCCAACAGCTCCACCTCGTCCCCGAAGGACTCCAGGTAGGGCACCACCTCGCGGGCCACCGCGGCCAGGAACTCCGAACGCTGGGTGCGGTTCAGCGGCTGCGGCACGAAGTGCAGCCGGGGCTCCGCGCGGTCGGTGCCCAGCAGCACCGCCAGCGGTGCCCCCGCCTCGCCGGCCGCCGCCAGCGGCACCAGCACCATCGGGCGCTCCGACAGGTGCCGGTGGCGCACCGTCGCCAACGGCCGGGCCCGCTGCTCCCGCACCGCTTCCAGCCGGGCCAGCGTGGACAGCAGGCTCACCGCACGCCGCCCGCCGCCAGCGCCTCGGTGCGCAGCCGGGCCGCGTACGCCAGCCGCTCGGCGGCCTCGTCCAGCCCCAACCCGCCCGCCAGTTCCGGCTCCAGGCCCGCCGCGCCGCCCCGACCGGCCGCCGCCAGCGCCTCCTCGACGGTGCGCAGCGAACCCAGCTCGCCGCGCACCCCGCGGCCCAACTGCTCCACCGCGCCCGCGCAGCGCGCCTGCGCACGGCAGTGGAAGCCCAGCTCGCAGGTGGAGATGCAGTCCGGGGCGTACGCGGCGGGCACCGCGGCGACCGCCTCGGCCAGCTCCCCGGCCGGGCGGGTCGGGGTGCCCGACTCGTCCCGGGCCAGGTCGAAGGTGACGCCCTCGGGCAGTGCCGCGAGCAGCTGCTCGATCCGCGTCATCCGGGACAACTGCCGCCGGGTGACCGCGAGTTCGCGCCGCACGTCGACCGGGACGGCGACCGGCTGGGCGGAGAAGTCCTTCGGGCAGACCAGCAGCACCGTCAACTCCGGGGCGCCGGGCAGCTCCTGGACGGCGTACGGATCGGCGGACAGCGGCTGGCCCGCCAGCCGGGCCGCCGCCTCCTGCAGCGCCAGCACGTACACCGCGGCCTGCCGGGCGGCCGCGCCGACGTGCGCCGGATCGGCCGAACCGTCCAGCACCGGGAAGGACTTGATCTCCACCACGGTGCACCGGCCGCCGTGCACCACCAGCGCGTCCGGCTCCAGGTAGGCCGGGCTGCCCGCCACGTCCAGCCGCAGCAGCGGGTGGTCCAGCAGCGTCCAGGCCGCCGGGTCGGCGACGGCCTCGGCCAGCGCCGCCAGCGTCCGCTCCGCGCGGACGGCGGGGGAGGCGGCGGGCAGCAGGTCCGGCACCGAGGGCGAGGCGACCTCGTCCGCCGGGACGCCCAGCCGGCGGCGCAGCGGCTCCAGCAGCACCGCGTAGCCGTCCCGCTTCAGCCGGGACTCGAACAGCAGGCCGCGGCGGATCGCGAACGGCGACTGGCCGAACGGCGCGGGGCGGCCCAGTTGTTGGGCGAGCGCGATCTTGTCGACGCCCGCGGCGTCCAGCAGGGCGCGGCGGCGGCAGCCCGGATTGGCGGCGAGGGCGGCGAGGGCACGGGCGTCGAGGCTGCGCTGCGGCGCCGGGCCGCGCAACTCGGAGAGCCGCCGCAGCGGCGGGGTGGCCTGCCCCAGGTGCGAGACGTTCATGGTGCGGCCCAGTCTCGCACCCGGAGCCGACAAAGCGGAGCCCGGTCGTCGATCCGGCAGGTCGGGTGGGGGATCATGGGGCGGTGGCCCGCCAGGGCGGGCCGCCGAACCGCACCCCTTCGAACGAGGTACCCCATGCCCGCCCGCATCGTGCTGGTCCGCCACGGCGAGACCTCCTGGTCGGCCACCGGCCGGCACACCGGCCGCACCGACGTCCCGCTCACCGAGGAGGGCCGCGCGATGGCCCGCGCCCTCGGCGAACGCCTCGCCCGCGCCCCGTGGAACGGCCTGCCCGGCGCGACCGTCTACACCAGCCCGCTCTCCCGGGCCCGGGAGACCGCCGAACTCGCCGGATTCGGCGACCGCGCCGTCGAACGCCCCGAACTCCTGGAGTGGGACTACGGGCAGTACGAGGGCCGCACCGGCGGCGAGATCCGGGAGAGCGACCAGCCCGGCTGGCTGATCTGGCGCGACGGCGTCCCCGGCGGCGAGACGCTGGCCGAGGTCTCCGACCGGGTCGACGCCCTGCTCGCCGAGATCAACGGGCGGCACGGCACCCCCGCACCGGACACCACCACGATGAACTGCGCCGACTGCGAGGTCGTCCTGTTCGCCCACGGCCACCTGCTGCGGATCCTCACCGCCCGCTGGCTCGGCCTGCCCGCCGAGTACGCCCAGCGGCTCAAGCTCGGCACCGCCGCGCTGTGCGTGCTCTCCTGGGAGTACGGGCTGCCCGCCGTCGAGGTCTGGAACGACCACAGCCACCTGGAGAAGCTGGGGCACTGACGGCGCGTCGGGCCGTCGCTCGGGCCGCCGCGGCGCATCGGGCCGCCGCCGCGCCGGATCAGGCCGCCGCCGCGTCGTAGCCGTCCAGGAAGTCCCGGACCTCCGGCACAGCGGCGTGCCCGCGCAGCCGGTCCGCGGTGTGCGCCAGCATGCCGCGGATCCGCGCCGAGCGGACCTGGCCGAGCAGCGCCACCGCCGCCGAACCGTGCGCGGCCGCGCCCGGCAGGTCGCCCCGGCCCAGCCGGTCGTGCGCCAACTCGGCGGTGTACAGCACCCGGTTGCGGACGAAGTGCGGCTCCTGGAGCCCTATCGCCCGCTCGGCCCGGGCGCTGGCCCGGTCCCACTCGCCGAGCGCCGACCAGCACTGCGCCTCCTGCCCGGCCAGCTCCGCCTCGCCGAAGAAGGACATCCACTCCGGGTCGGCGTCCGGCCGCTCGCCCTTTTCGAACAGCGCGTACGCCCGGGCCAGCGCCCGTTCGCAGGCCGAGCGGTCGCCGAGCAGCGCCCAGCCGCCCGCCTCGCGCAGCGCCAGCAGCGACAGCAGCCGGTCCGAGCCCAGCCCCTCCGCCGCGGCCTGTCCGGCCTGGGCGGCCCGCAGCGCCTCCCGGGGGCGGCCGGCGTCCCGGGCCAGGAAGGCGCTGTTGCTGAACACGTGCGCCTCCAGGTGCGGGTCGCGGGCCATCCGGGCGGTGGCCAGCGCCTCCGAGTAGAACGACCTGGCGTCGGTGAGCCGGTTCGAGTCGTGCGCCAACCAGCCCACCGAGATGGCGAGTTCACCGGCCCCGCACTGCAGGCGGCGCTCGGTCGCGGCGTTGTAGTCGCCGTCGTTGAGCAGCACGTAGGCGCTACGCAGCGACTGCCCGGCCAGCTCGAACAGGGCGTCCGCGCCGTGCGCGTCGTCCAGCAGCCGGATGTCGCGGACCGCCTGCTCGACCCCCTGCACCTCGGCGGCGCCGACCCGGCGGCGCTCCGGCAGGGGGGCGGCCGCGGGCGGCGGCACCGCGGGCGGCGGGGCCTGGTCCAGGCCCAGCACCGCCGCCAGGGCGGTGGGACCGCCGTTCAGGAACGTGCGGCGAAGCACCTCGTCGTTCTCCTCGTCAGACCGGTGCGGCGCGTCCGGCGGATCTGCCGGGACGGACGGTTCGGTGGTCGTCGGTGCGCGGCGGCGGACCGCCGTGCGGGGTGCGAACCCGAGCTCCGCCAGCGAGCGCTCCGGCCACATGTGCCGGAACACCCGCTCGTACGCGTAGTTGGGGCAGCGGATCTCGCCGGACTCGACCCGTCCGACGTAGCGCGCGTCGCAGGACACGTGTTCGCCGATCTCCCGGGCGGCCCGCCGGACCAGGGTGGCGAACTCCCCGGGGGAGAGGCCCCCGCGCAGCTCGCGCATCGCCTGGTTGGGGACGGGCGCCGGGCGGGGCCCGCCGGTTCGGGTGGCTGCCATGCTGCACTCCGAGGTCGTGCCGGGGTGGTCGCGCCGCCTCCCGGGGGAGGGCCGCCGCGTCGCCAGAACAGTACCGGCAGTCACCGTGCGAACACGGCGGGTTGCCAGGAGTTGTGCGGTCAATTGCGGACAATCCGGACGGAGTTGCCGCCTTGTGCCATGAAATGCCATGGCTTGCTGTATCGGAGGCCGTGGCCCGGGGACCGGCTTCCGCGTTGTCCTGGTACATGGACACCGGCGGTACGGGCCCCCTCCCGTGCCGGCCCCCCGTCGCACGACCGGGTGACGGAGCGGCGCCCGGTTTCCGCGCGACCCGAGGCGACAGGAGGTCCCCCATGGCCACCGGAGTTCCCCAGTACCGGCGTCCGGCCGTCCCCGCCGTGGCACCGCCCGCCCCGGTGGGCTCCTCGGCCAGCCGCGTGGTCCAGTGCGACACCGTCACCGTCCAGGTCCGGCACGGCCTGGAGGCGGTCGACATCCTCCGGCTCCGGCGCGCCTGCGGGGCCGTCCAGCAGACGGCCGGAGGCAACGCCATCGCCTTCCTGGTCCCGGCCGGCACCGCGCTGCGCTGGCACCTGACCGGCTCCGCCTGCACCCCGGGGGCCGAACTGCTGCCGCCCACCGACCCGCGCTGGATCATCCCGCCCTCCGGTCCCCAGCCGCACCCCCGCCCCACCGACGCCTGGGTGCTGCGCTCCGCGCTCTGCGAAGCCGCCACCACGCTCACCGCGGGCGGCCTCGGCCCGCTCTGAGCGCGCCCGGCGGGTCGGCTGACGATTCGTCAGAGAACTTGCCCGACCGATGAGTTGGCATGCAAGCGTCGTCTCGGTGGGTGGACCTCCCGACCCCGCAGCGGGCAGCGTCCGTCACCCACCGTCGCGGACCGGCCGCTTCGATCCGCGAGGTCGGCAGCCCCGGGCCGCCACGGGCTGCCGCCCCGGGCCGCCACGGTCTGCGGCGACGGGTGCCCCGGGCCGCGGCGACGGGTGTCGCGGGCTGCGGCGACGGCCGCCCCGGGCCGCGATAATGGACGCCATGGGCCGCCCACGCACCACCCCCGCCTCCACCGTCCCCGGCCGCGCGCACGGCCAGGGCCCGCTCACCGCCGCCGTCGCCTCCGGCACCGTCGAACTGCGCCCCGACCGCGACCGGCCGCACGCCTGGGAACTCCTGCTCGACGGCGCCCCGCAGTCCCTGGTCGACCTCGCCGACCCCACCCACCTCGGCTTCGCCTACCAGCGCCGGATCGGCCACCTGATCGACCTCGCCGCCCCCGCCCGGCAGCCGCTCACCGCCCTGCACCTCGGCGGCGGCGCACTCACCCTGGCCCGCTACACCGCCGCCACCCGGCCCCGCTCCCGCCAGCAGGTCGCCGAGATCGACACCGAACTGACCGACCTGGTCCGCACCGAACTGCCGCTCGACCGCGGCTGGCAGATCAAGGTGCGCGGCGGCGACGCCCGCGCCGTCCTGGAACGCACTCCCGACGACTCCACCGACCTGGTCGTCACCGACGTCTTCGCCGGTGCCCGGGTCCCCGCGCACTGCGCCACCACCGAGTTCGTCCGGCACGCCGCCCGCGCCCTCACCGGCGCCGGCCACTACGCCGCCAACACCACCGACGGCGGCGCGCTCGCCTTCGCCCGCGCCCAGGCCGCCACCCTGCTCGCCGTCTTCCCCGAGGTCTGCCTGATCGCCGATCCCGCCGTGCTGCGCGGCAAGCGCTTCGGCAACCTCGTCCTGCTGGCCGCCCACACCCCGCTCCCGCTCACCGACCTCACCCGCCGCCTCGCCACCGACCCCGCCCAGGCCCGCCTGCTGCACGGCCGCGACCTCACCGACTTCACCGCCGGAGCGGCCCCCGTCACCGACGCCACCGCGGTCCCCTCCCCGGCCCCGCCGCCGAAGACCTTCGGCTGACCTCCGAGCGGCAGGGGTTCAGCGCCGCAGCGCGGCCGGGTCGAGGTCGAACGGGAACGGCTCGGTGAGGGCGGTGGACCCGCCGGGTCGGACGGTGCGGTCGAGGTAGCCGCTGCCGTCGAGGGCCAGTCGGCCCAGGTGCAGGTGCAGGCGCCGGGTCGGGGTCCAGGCGCCAGTGGTGCGGGACGCCGGCGGCGGCGTACCGGCCGGGCTCGGTGCGGCGGTCGATGACCCGGGTGGACGGCGAGGCGATCTCGACGGCGACCACGACGTCGTCGGCGTGCAGGGTCGCCCCGGCCCCGGCGGTCGCGGCGGCGTCGGCGATCACCAGGCCGGGGATCAGCAGGCCGTCCGGCACGAGCACGTTGACGGCCTCCGGCACCTCGAACGGGGCGGGCGCCGCGGCGCTCAGCGAGGCGGCGGACCGGGTGGCCGCGCGCTGGTGGGGGACGCTCTCGCGCGGGCTCGGCAGCAGGGCGCCGCCGAGGAGTTCGACGCGGTGGCGGGTGTCCTCGGGCAGGTCGAGGACTTCGTCGACGGTCCGGGGGCCGGTGCGGGGGTGCCCGGGGCGGCTCAGTGGCTGCCGCCCGGGAGGCCGCGGTGCTTGTACATGGCGGCGGCGGTGAGCAGCAGGCCGGCCGCGATGGGGAGCAGGACGGCGACGGCCTTCTCGCCGGGCGGGCGGGCGGGGGCGGCGGTGAGGGCGAGCTGGTCGGGGACGCCGGGGGCGGGCCGGGGCGTGGCGGCGGGGGTGCCGAGGGCCGGGGCGGGGCGCGGGGCCGGGACGCGGGCGGCGGGGGCGGCCGGGGCCGGGGTGGCGGTGCCGTCGGCGGCTGCCGCGGTGGCGGGGCCGGGGCCGGGGGACGTCACGGGCACCGCGAACGTCGCAGGCACCGCAGGGGCAACGGCGGCGGGCGCCAGCACCGTCGCGGGCCAGCCGGACGACGACGTCCG